>JAAWSH010000109.1 GCA_022801475.1 Acutalibacter sp.
CCAGAAAAAGAATAAGCAGCGAGCAGGGAGTATTATTCAAACAAGGTATACAGATCCTCCACCCGCTGGTAAGTGTTGGCCGCCATGGTGCTGTTTAGGAACAACAGGTCCGTGATCCCCCAGCTCTGGCAGAACTGGGGCAGGTTCCCCTCAAAATAGCGGAAATCCACCACGTAAAGCTCCTCAAATCCAGCCCCCAAAAAGGCCCCAATGGCGTTGCCGTAGGACTCCTTTACCATCACCAGCTTCCTGCCGTTGTGGCAGTCCTGGTTCTGCACCCGCACGCAGGGCTGGTCTCCGTAAAGGAACATGGTGTATCCCATAGAGCTGTCCCCGCTGTTAATGCCCTCTAGAGGGGTAAAGTCCACCCCGTCATAGGAGGAGGCCGCGGTGTAGGCATAGCCGGGTTCGTATGTGTCAATATGGTCTGGGCCCAGGCTCTCCTCATAGGTCATTTCATAGAGATAACCGTAAAAGCTGTCGTTGGGGGTGGCGCGGGTGAAACTTTCCAGGGGGGAAGCCTCCAGCCCGGCGATTTCGCAGAACTTTACATAGGCATAATAGGCCCCCAGGGCGGTCCAGTGGGTATCTGTATTGAAATATAGATACTCTTCTTTGTGCTGGTCCATAATGTCATAGATGTCTACAGGGTGTACAGCGGAATAGCTATTGTAAATAGAGGCGGTGTTTTCTCGCTGGGAGCCGCAGCCCATGCTGTCCCGTAGACGCTTTGGCAAACCGAACTCCGAGTGGTTGGGCACCACTATGTTGTACACATCTATCCCGGGCAGGCTGGCGGCAAAGCTTTCAATGGCCTGGGCATAGGGCTGGGCGGACTCGTCATAGCCGTAGAACAGCTCAAAAGCCATGCTGTTCCAGATGTAGATGCCTTCCAAGAGATACCCGTCCTGGCCGTTGTCCGGAATAGGAGCCGGGGAAGGCGTGGGGGTGGGATCGGGAGTAGGCTGTGGCGTGGGATCTGGCGTAGGAGTAACCGGCGGGGCGGTAGGGGCTGGGGTGGGGGAGACGGCAGGCTTACTGGGGACAAAAAATTTATTCCACAGCAAAAAGGCTGCCGCGCCGATGCCCGCCAGAACAAGAAGCAGGGCGGCAATGGACGCGATTAACCCCCAACTGGGGCCCTGTGACTCTGGGCGACGGTGCTTTGCGGGCATGGGGAACATCTCCTTCTGGTCAGACGCATTTTTTCTATGATAACAGATTTCCAGGAAAAAGGCAAGACAAGAGAAGAGGATCTCCAGAAGGATCCTCTTCTCATTACAACAAAGCCGCCGTTTAGCCCCTTCTCTGGGGAACTAAGTGCTGGCAGACGGCTTATGGAAAAATTTTGTTAGCATAATTTTTGAAATTTGCTGCCGGCATAGGCGGCACAGGGCGGTGCCCCTTTTGTTCCACCGGAGAGGGAAGGCTTTTGCGTGCTCCCTCTTTTTGCGCGGTCACGTCCCCTTCAAAATCTGCTGGCCCGCGAATTGCATTACCAAAAAGCCTGCTATGCAGGTGATAAGAATTTCTGGAATCATGTATCCACCGTTATAGACCAGGGAGTAGAAAAACGCCAGCTGCTGCCCGCTCATGCCCGCCAGAATAGGGGAAAAGTTCGCGTCCGCATACTCACTCCATAAAATCCATCCGGAGAGGAAGGAGCAAAGGTACCGCAGCAGCCCGGCTACCAGGCAGCCCAGGGTAAAGGCAGTAGGGTGGCTTTTCAGCTTTCCCCGGAAAATGCCTGCGAGCCCCAGCACGGTAAAGGCCAGCAGGTAGTCCAGGAAGATAGAGCCCACTACGGTGGCGCCGCTGACCCCTTTTAGAGCGTCCAGGCCGAAAAGCAATTGTAAAACGCTGAATACAAGGCCAGCCCCCAGCCCCCATTTGGGGCCGGCGCGGTAGGCGAACACCATAACGGGCAGCATGCCGCAAATGGTGACCGAGCCCCCATAGGGTAGATCGAACAGCTTTAAAAAGGACAGGATGGTTCCCAGGGCGATGAGGATTCCGGCCAGGGCCAGGTTCAGCACCTGGTGGTTTGGGCCCTTTTTGACAGACGGGTTTTGGTTGTTCATATGCTTCTTTCCTTTCAAAAAATTTTTGAAAAATGAAAAAACGCCGCCCGGAAAAATCCAGGCAGCGCGAAAGCACCCTTTTTGTAGAGCAAAAATACGGGACACATACGGGTCAACCAGCCCAAACGCCATAGGAACGATAGGTGAAAAACTCCCATGGACTCTTTCTTAATCTAGAGGGACTACGCGTCCGCCGGCTAGGGTTTTTCAAGCGCCGTTTCCCAATATTTGCTTCTACGCAAAGAAAATGAAATGCTTCCTCCGTCGGTATTATCCGCATCAGGTTCTTAGGGTTTAAGCTCCAAAGCCTTAACGGCTCTTGCTCCTCTCAGCCAATGTCCGGCACCCCTTATTTCATTTTTCGACCTTATCATACCTGATGGATGGGAATTTGTCAATAGGGGTTTTAACAAGGCACAGACCTGTCCAGCGGATGTTGAGAGACAAAAGGGGCCTGCTGGCAAAAAATCGTTAAAAGCCTGGTTACATGTTATTCTTTCACATCATACAAGAATGGAATACAGCAGGGGTTATTTTTATATAGGTTGATAAATTCTCTGTAGCTGTAAGAAATTTTTAATCTTTTTGTAACCCCATTTGGGTTGACATCCCGCTTTTCCAGTAGTATAATCACTGTTGGTTCAGCTTGAGCTTGAGAACAGCAAGTTAGGAACCAAATAAAATTCAGACTGATTGAAGAAAGGCGTGCGATCATGAAAAAGACAGTTTTCCGGATTTTGGCCGGCACTATGGCCATGGCGATGGCTCTGACCCTTTCCGCTTGCGGCGAAAAGGATAGTAGCTCCACAGGTTCTTCCAGCGCGGTGAGCAGCAGCGAAGTTTCCAGCAGCGCAGAGGAGTCCAGCTCTGAGGTGTCTTCCGAGGCTTCCACCTCTTCCGAAGAGGCCAGTGACTCTGGCAATACCAGCGGTACTTATGCCTCTGTAGAGGATTTCCTGGAGGACCCCGATGTTAGCGGGCCAATTAAAGAGATGATGAGCTCTTTGGCCAATGAGCAGATGAGCATTGACATTAAGGGCGAGGGTGATGTCCTGATCTATCTGTTTACCTATTCCGATGCGGCCCTGGAAGGAAACGATATTGAGACAGTGGCCACCACGCTGGAGACCGCTATGAGCGCCCAGGCTGCTACATTTGAGAACATTGCCGATCAGGTGGCTTCTGTGCTGGATAGCGGCAAGGCCACTGTACGGGTGGTCTATGCCCAGGCCGACGGTAGCGAGATCTTTAGCCAGGATTTTAACTCCAAGTAAAAAACTTACAGCCCAAAGTAATAAAAAAGCCGCTCCGGCTTAAAACGGAGCGGCTTTTTTCGTGTAGGTTTTGGTCTGCGGAGATGTAAGAAACTCCATGAAACTTTTGAGCCGGAGATTCTTGGGAGAAACCACAGCGTTTCCAGGAGCCTATCTAGCGCCGCAGCTTAGGAATGAGCACCAAAAGTCCTAGCCAGAACAGCTCGAACAAGAACAGCACCAGGGTGGAAAGCTGCCGCATGCCCCCAAAACAGGCCAAAAGCGCCACCAGGACAAAGCCCAGCACCACCCCGGCGGTCTGTATGGCCACCAGAACCCCCGCAGTACGTTTTTGCTCCACACAGGCCGAGATCAGACTCATCATAGACTCCATCCGGCCTTTCGTGGCTGCCACTGCGTCCGCCCTGGGTTCGGTCTCCAAGGTCAGCCGGTTGGCGGTGTCTCCCAGCTGGGCATCCAAAATGCCCACGCTGGCGGAGTCGATGCCAAACAGCCGGGAGACCAGCGCCACGGTAACGTTGGGGTCTGTGGTACGCACCAGCACGCTGATTCCGCTGTCCTCCAGCCGCTGCAATTCATTCTTTCGCCGCCGGTCCGCCGAATAGCTTAGCACCAGAATAGCTGCTACCATTGTGTCAACGGCAATATAAATGATATTTTGGTTGCCAGAGGCATACTGGGTTTCCTCTTCCCGAGTGGGCACTTCCAGCCGGTGGTTGATTAGCAGGCCCCGCCCGCCGATGTAGATGGTTTTGCCGTCTACCCGGCCCACAATGCCTCCGCCGCTCTCATAGGTGTACTTTTCCACCTCGGGAAGAATTTCTTCCGCTTCATTAATTACCTGGTCGAATACCCCGCTGAGGGGTCCGCCGATCTCTTTCATCAGGGCCGTAGCACACATAATGGCGTCCTCGGCAATCACCCGGCTGCCAAAGGTCTTAATGCCCCCCAGCACCACGGTACCTGTGGGGAACAGGTCACCAGCGTCGGCAATTACAGCGTTCACGTCGCCAAACTTTTCCACCGCCTCATAACCCACCAGCATGCCGCCAGCCCGGCGGGCGGTTTTGCACATCCGGCTAATGGGCAGGTTGACGGAGAGCATATTGGCCGCTGCCACACAGGCGCAGCAGGCCGCCGAAAAAGCACTGACCGCTGTGGGGACGCTGCTTGTAATCAGCAAGCAGGCAATGCATAACACCAAAGAGCAGATAAGCCCCAGGGGCGCGATGACTTGGGAAGAAGCTTCCGAAGGATCCGGGGCATAGGAGAGCTCCAAGAAGCGCTTAAGGAATCCGGCTTTGCACTGGTAGGCGATCAGTGGTTTTTCTGCCACACAATCCTTCGTCATTTTCAGGGAGGTATTGTAGTCGTCGAACGTCTTTACAGCGTACTTCTGCTCCCGAGAGGTGACAAACCGGAAGTTACTATGAATACGGCGAATCATGGTCAGCTTGCCCGCCGCGTTGGCCAGCAGCAGGGCTGAAACCACTGGGGCATATAGGTGCAGCCCGCCGGTAACCAGGTCTTCTCGGAAAAACAGAGAGCAAACGGTCTGCACTAGGCCAGCCAGTACGGCCACGGCTACGGCGCTGTCCGAGTTGGCTTTGGCAGCGAACAGGGCCTTTAGGCCGTTGCCAACGGTCTTATAGCAGACCCCTGCTGCTACAATGGAGAACACCAGGGTAAGAATTACATAAGCCAGAGGCCAGCTGCCAGAGCCAGCTGTTACCGAGAACCTGCTGCGGCACACCAGTGCCACCAGGGTCAGTAGCACAGTGCACACGCCTGTAATCATAATGCGTAAAGAGAGCTCGTGCATTTCCCCCCGCAGCTCATTAGCGACAGACCGGGCGTCCTCGGGGCCGGTGTAGTCCTCTATGGCCTCGCCAGTGTCCTGCGAAGGCGGAGCGGCATTTTTAGGCGGCTTGGGCTTAGCCTCGGCCTCTTCCGCCTTTTGGGGCCGGGGTCGCTTTTGGGGCTTAGGGGCCCGCAGGGCCTCTTCAGCCTCTTTTATACGTTGAATGGCGTCCGACTCGCTGAGCAGGGCGCTTTGCAGTACATTGGCGTTAATGATATGGGTGGGCATGGCCCGGGAGCGGTATTGGAAGATATTCTCCACATAGGGCACCTGTTGGGTGGGCCGGGGCGGCGGGGCCTGTTTCCGAGGGGGCTGCGGGGAAGGAACCCCTTGCTCCTGGGCCTGCCGGACTGCTACCCGGGGCATCTCAATGGTTTTTTCTGAGACGGCCGGCTGCTCCACATACTCCTGTTGGGGAGGCTCGGCATGGGTGCTCTGCTCCACGTACTCCTGCTGAGGAGGCTCGGCATGAGTGCCCTGCTCCACATATTCCTGCTGGGGTGGTGCGGCGTAGGAGCCCTGCTCCACGTACTCCTGCTGGGGAGGCTCGGCGTAGGTACTCTGCTCCACATACTCCTGCTGGGGAGGCTCGGTGTAGGTACTCTGCTCCACATACTCCTGCTGGGGAGACTCGGCGTAGGTACTCTGCTCCACATATTCCTGCTGGGGAGGTTCGGCGTAGGTACTCTGCTCCACATACTCCTGTTGGGGAGGTTCGGCGTAGGTACTCTGCTCCACATACTCCTGCTGGGGAGACTCGGCGTAGGTACTCTGCTCCACATATTCCTGCTGGGGAGGTTCGGCG
>JAAWSH010000110.1 GCA_022801475.1 Acutalibacter sp.
GAGGATTTTTAACACAGAAACCGTTTGCCACTGGACAAAAAGACGGTTTTTCGGAGTTTTAAGACAGACTCTAGGGCCTGTCTCACCTACGGCTTTGGGTACTGCCTCCTAGTGGGGAAGAGCGGAGCGGAAAGCCCTGCTCTCGTCCAGCACATGAGATGCCTTCGCAAACTTGCCCTCAGCAGGGAACCGCCCCGGCGGCAAAGAGCAACGTGTTGCGGGTTA
Organism: Acutalibacter sp.; assembly: GCA_022801475.1. Classification (GTDB taxonomy): domain Bacteria; phylum Bacillota; class Clostridia; order Oscillospirales; family Acutalibacteraceae; genus Acutalibacter. The sequence goes on from JAAWSH010000110.1 coordinate 226, forward strand.
CCATCCGCGTCCCTGCTCGTGGAACGCATAATGTGTCCCCCGTAGAAACTCTCAGACGGCCCGGCTAGGCCAGCCGCCACTCTGTTATGTTCCAGAAAATACCCACCCCGTGGTGGCCCATCACCGTATCGGCCGCAATACCCTGTACTGTGTCTTTTGCCACATAGTTGGCATCTATGTAGCAGATAAAGGCATAGGGCGGGTCCTGGGCCAGGGCCTGCTGAAACTTGGCGTAGGCTTCTTTCCGCTGTTCTGTGTCCTGGGCCTGACGGGCCTGGGTCAGGAACTGGTCCACCTGGAGGTTGGAGTAGCCGGAGTAGTTGGCTCCTTTGCCGGTGCCGAACACTTTGTAGGTATGGTCGTCTGCGTCGAAGGGGCTTCCCCAGCCAATCAGGCAGGCCATTTGCCCGGCCCAGTCCATCTGTGCGGGCAGTTCCACAACGCAGCGAATGCCAACGTCCCGCAGCTGCTGGGCGGCGGCCTGGGCAATGTCAATGCGGTCCTGTTCTCCAGGCATAACGCTGATTACAAAGCCCACCTCTTCCCCATTCCGCTGGTAAAAGCCCTCGGGCCCCATAACGCACCCAGCCTCTTCTAAAATCCGCTGGGCCCGGGCAGGGTCATACTCATAGTGGTCCACGTCCTCCAGGTGGTAGATGTTCCGCTGCAAGGGACCATAGGCAGCCATACCCTGGCCTAAAAGCACGGAGTCAATAATAGCCTGCCGGTCTATAGCGCAGCAGATGGCTGGGATCAGGTCCCGGTTTTTGGTCCAATATGGATTCTGAAAGTTGAAAAGAATACCTCTGTAGTCCGCAGTGGTCATATCATAGCGAACAAAGCCCTTTTTTTCCACAAAGTCTTGGGCGTTCTGGGGGTCCAAAAGGGCCAGGTCCAGTTCCCCAGACTGTAGTTGAAGGGCCTGGGCATTGTCATCGGGAACGATCTTAAAAATAATTTGGTCAATCTGGGCCGTACCCTGAAAATACTCCTCGTTTTTTGTAAGGACAATGGATTGGCCCGGGTCCCAGCTCTCCAGCCGGTAGGGGCCGGTACCCACCGGAGCCCGGAAGAAAGCAGATTCCTGCATATCCTCCCCTTGCAGCCAATGCCGGGGGAGCACGGCCATGGTCATATATTCTAAAAATGCCGCGTTGGGCTCGCTAAGACGAAAGGCCACGGTGTGGTTGTCCACCACAGTAATCTCCTGCACATCCTCATAATTGGGGGCGTTTTCCGATCCGTTCTCCGGATCCATGATGGCTTCAATGGTGAATTTCACATCCTGGGCGGTAAAGGGCTGGCCGTCGTGCCAGAGGACGCCTTGCCGCAGGTGGAAGGTGTAAGTATAAGAGGCGGGGTCATAGTCCCAGATTTCGGCCAGGTCGGGGACAATCTGGTTTTGCCCATCGTGAGCGGTCAGGCCATTAAACAGCAGCAGGTTGATCTCGCAATGCTCGTCCATAGCCGGGTTGATGCGGGTATAGTCCCCGCTGCCGTAGACAAGAGTGGAAGCGGCGGGGCCGGCAGCGGAATCACAGGAGCAGAGGGCCAGGCAAAGGCCTAGAGAGAGTAAAAGACAGAGGAGTTTTTTCATAGGATAAGTCCTTTCAATCAAGTAATGGGAAACAACAGGAGCCAGGGGAAACTTATAGGGAACGCAGTTTGTTTTCCCCTAATACGGTGTTGGAGCCGTATGCCAGTGAAAAAGGGCAAAGCGGTGATCTTACATGCAGCGACCGGGCCGGTAGATGAAACTCGGTGCCAGTGGGGATCATTCTGTACAACTAAAAATGTTCTTCCACTGACCCAAAGAACCGGCAAGGCGGCTAGGGCTAGATTCTGTCCAACAAAAAAGCACACGTTCCCTCTGGGAGGGAGCGCGTGCCTTCTATGCACACATAAAAAGTTAAAAAAGGCAGTAGCCTCTTTTATTTTAGAAGCGTTAACTATAATTTGCTGGAGCAGCATCGTCTCAAAGGATTCAGAGGCTTCGGCCCCTGGAATGCGGCTTCATGCCGCAGGAACCATTATAACGCATGGCGGAGAGAAAGTCAAGCTTAGGGGATGATGGGCTTTTGCAAGGACTGCTAGAAGCGGGTCGCTGCCAAAAGTCCCTGCTTTTCTGGTTTTGGCAGTGTATACCGATTTTCCCTCCTATCTGCGGAAACGGAGGGAACTGGGCGCTTCTGCTTCCCGGTTCGCGCTGCCAGAAGGTCAAATTAGGCTTTTGCACCTTGGGACCCTCATAAGGCTATCCCGTCTGCTGCGTGCCAGTGGTGAAGAACAGGACACGGATCCTTGCCGCTGTGAGCTTTTCGTAAGAATATGTCCGCCATTTTTGAATAGAGGAAGGGCGCACCGTTTACACGACACGCCCTTCCTCATATTATGGGGGACTTACCCTTGTACTCTGAAGTTTAATAAATACTGGTGGCTTGATAAGACTGTGCCTTTGCCTGGTACTTGACATTGTTGTTGCCAGAGGCCCAGGTGGGATCCATCAGCATCCATTTTTTGCCATTAAACCGAACCGCACCGTTAATCCAGCCGTCCTTCTCGGAATAGACGTTGATCCAAGCATGGTACTCGCTGTTGCTTGCATAACCCATCACCAGCTTGCAGGGAACGCCCTGGCTGCGGAGCATACCGGCCATGAGGGCGGCGTAGTCAAAACAGACGCCCTTCTTGCTCTTCAGCACACTGTCCAGGTCCGGCATATAGCCGTTCTTCTCGCCACGGCGTACCGCGTCCGCAAAGGCGTTGTCATACTTCAGGTTCTTTACCACATAGTTGTACACAGCCTCTACCTTCTTCATGGCGTCTTTCTGCTTGCCCGCCAGCTTTTCGGCCTGGGCCACGGTATTTTTGGCGTCCTCATAGTTCACATACTGGTTGGAGTACAGGAAGGGACCAAACTCATCCTTTAGCTTGGCGGTAAAGGTAGCGGTGCACACCACGGCATATTTGCTGCCGGTAGTGTTCTCATATACCTTTACGGTATAGCTGCCGTTGCCGTCCGCCAGGGTGAAGGTCTCCCACTGGCCAGCCTTGATGTCATGAATATATTCGCTTTGGGGGCCAGTCACCTTAACCCGCAGGCGCTTGCTGGTTGTAGCGGTGTATTTCACCATAAAGTAGCCATCGGTGGTATTAGAATAATCGATGGTAGCTTTCTGCTGCTTTGCCACCTTTGTGCCAGAAGCCACGGGCTTTACCTTTTTCATTACGGCGGCGCTGCCGCTGGAAAGAGCGATAATCTCCTCCGCCAGTTCCACTTCACCCATGTCTACTTCTTCCACATAGGCTTCGTCCTCCGCGTCTTCAAAGTCTAGTCCGCTGGCAGTGTCCAGCTCTTCCTCCGCGCCCACGCCGGACTGAGCGGTTTCAGAGCCTGTGCCGGCCCCAGAGGGGTTCCCAGTTTGGCCGCAGCCCGTAAGAAGCGTAATGGCCAGTAGTAGCGGGAGGGCCCTCTTGAAAATTTTCGTCATTGCGACCACTTTCCTTTCTTTAGGTACTGGAATTCGTTCATATAAATCAGAGAAACCGGGGGCGTTCCTTTCTGACTGCATTAAGTATAGCACAGTCAAACGAAAAATGGAAGTACTTTTTGCAAATTTTCTTTCTTTTTTCAAAAAAAATGTATCGGAAGTAGCAAGGCCGCCAATACTATACCATAGATGGTAGAGAAAGGCGCTTTTCAAAACCCTGGTCCTTGACAAGCCCATCCTCCTATACTATAATATATGCAGTGAAAGCCCCATTGGGGCGAGACAGGAGGCTCGTTGTATTTTGCTGATTTGCATCTTTGCGCGTTTGAGGATTGAATAAGGGGATAGCCAGGCCTTAAAGGGGCTTTGTCTGCTATACCCTTCTTCTGTTTTATTTTCTCAACGGGAGAGGTGCTTTTTTCATGTCCAAAAATAGTCATGTCCATAAAACGTCCGGCGGCCCTGGGGGTTCTGTGCCCCTGTGGGCTTCTCAGAACTTTTTGACCAGCCAGGCGGTGATCCGCCGCCTGCTGGAAATCTCTGATATAAACAGCCGGGACTTGGTGCTGGAGATCGGGCCGGGCAAGGGCCATATTACCCGCCAGCTGCTGCCCCGGTGCGGAGCCCTGCGCTGCGCGGAGCTGGACCCCGCCTTGTGGGGGCGCCTACAGGAGCGGTTTGGGGCAATTTCCGGGTTCTCCTTATATAAGGGAGACTTTTTAAAAATGCCCTTGCCACAAGAACCCTACAAGGTGTTTGCGAATATTCCGTTTTCCTGCACCACCCAGATTATCCGGCGGCTGACAGAGGCCAAGAACCCGCCCCAGGCTGCGTGGCTGGTGGTGGAGCTGGGGGCGGCCAAACGCTTTGCGGGGCTGCCCGGAGAGAACCTGACCTCCCTAAGCCTGCGGCCCTTTTTTGGGGCAAAAGTGGCGGCACGGGTGGCCAGAAAAGAGTTTCACCCCATGCCCCGGGTAGACGCGGCTCTTTTGGAGCTGCGCCGGCTGGACCAGCCGGACTTGCCCTGGGAACAACAGGCCCTGTATAAGAGCTTTTTAGCCAGAGCCTGGCGGCAGGGGTTGAAGGGGCTTTTAACAAAAAAGCAGGTCTCCACAGCGCTTGGGCTGGCGGGCCTGCCCAAGCCGGGCCGGGACGCCAACTTGGAATATGTGCAGTGGCTCTGCCTTTTCCGATGCTGGGTGAAGTTTGGCGGAAGATAGGAGCGGAGCGCGGAAAGGGCTTTAAAGGCTGTGTGCCGGTGGTAAAGAGCTGGCCTGCCGCCCTTGCGTTTTTTTCCGGGGTTTGTTATAATTGTCCAATAGACATCAGAAACTAAGCCTAGCGGGCAGTTCTTGGTTCTTTGCCCTTAATTTAAAAAGGAGGTGGCGTCACGGCACAGGAAAAGAAAAACGGTTTTATGATGGGCGCAGCCATCCTTTCCGCCTCCACCCTTTTGGTTAAGGTGCTGGGGCTGCTGTTCTCCATTCCCCTGGCAAATTTCATCAGTGCGGAAGGAATGTCCTACTTCTACGGCGCTTATGATATTTTCACTGTGTTCCTCATGCTCTCCACCGCAGGCCTGCCCATTGCCGTGTCCCGCATGGTGAGCACCGCCTATGTCCGGGGCCGGCGTAAAGAGGCTGACCAGGTGTTCTCCGTGGCCTTTTGGCTGTTTTTCGGCATTGGCCTCTTGGGCAGCCTGGTGATGTTCTTTGGCTCCCATCAGATCGCGGCCCTGATGAACAAGCCTGGCGCGGCCTATACCATCATCGCCCTGGCCCCTACCTCGTTCTTTATTGCCATCACCTCTGCTTTGCGGGGCTACTTCCAGGGGCGGTCCAATATGGTGCCCACAGCCCTTTCCCAGGTTATCGAAGCAGTGACAAAAGTGGCTATTGGCGTGGGTCTGGCAGCCTATATTATCAGCCGATACGATTCCGACGCCTGGGCGGCGGTGGGGGCCATTACGGGTGTGTCTATCAGTGCCGCGCTGGGCCTTTTATACCTGACGGTCTATAAGCTGCGTCAAAAGCGCCGGGACCGGGATATGCCCCCTGGCGACGACCTGGTGCCCCCCCGCAGGGACATGCTTTTGTCCCTGGTGCGTTTTGCGGTGCCCATTACCATTGGCTCCTGCTTTTTAAGTGTTTTGGACTTTGTGGATAACGCCGTGCTGATGGACCGGATGATCTTTGGCGCGGGTTTTTCACAGGCCCAGGCGGACTGGTTCAGCGGGGTGCTGGGCCATGCCCGTAAGTTTTTTGACCTGCCCACCGCCTTTGTGGTGCCCATCTCCAC
>JAAWSH010000111.1 GCA_022801475.1 Acutalibacter sp.
ATGGTGATATGCTGCTCCTTGCCGGTGCCCAGGTCCTTGGCGGAAACGTTTACAATGCCGTTTGCATCAATGTCAAAGGTAACCTCGATCTGAGGGATGCCCCGGGGGGCGGGGGCGATGCCGTCCAGCTTAAACAGGCCCAGCTGCTTGTTGTCCCGGGCAAACTCCCGTTCGCCCTGTAGCACGTTAACCTCTACCTGGGTCTGGCCGTCGGCGGCGGTGGAGAAAATCTGGCTCTTCTTGGTGGGGATGGTGGTGTTCCGGTCAATAATCTTGGTCATCACGCCGCCCATGGTCTCTACGCCCAGACTCAGGGGAGTCACGTCCAGCAGCAGCAGACCCTGGACCTCGCCGCCCAGCACGCCGGCCTGAATGGCCGCGCCAATGGCCACGCACTCGTCGGGGTTGATGCCCTTAAAGGGATCTTTGCCGATAAATCCCTTCACCGCCTCCTGCACGGCGGGGATACGGGAAGAGCCGCCCACCAGCAGCACCTTGCTGATCTCGGTAATAGAAAGTCCGCTGTCTGACAGAGCCTGGCGCACGGGGCCCATGGTCTTTTCCACCAGGTCGGCGGTGAGTTCGTTGAACTTGGCCCTGGAGAGGGTCATGTCCAGGTGCTTGGGGCCGGAAGCGTCGGCGGTGATAAAGGGCAGGTTGATGGCTGCGGTGGTCACGCCGGACAGCTCAATCTTGGCTTTCTCGGCAGCCTCTTTAATGCGCTGCATGGCCATCTTGTCACCAGAAATATCCACGCCCTGCTCCATCTTAAAAGTGCTCACAATATGGTCAATGATTCGTTGGTCAAAGTCATCGCCGCCCAGGCGGTTGTTGCCCGCGGTGGCCAGCACCTCCTGCACGCCGTCGCCCATCTCAATAATAGATACGTCAAAGGTGCCGCCGCCCAGGTCGTAGACCATCACCTTCTGGTCGTTGTCTTTGTCCACGCCGTAGGAAAGAGCGGCGGCCGTAGGCTCGTTGATAATGCGCTTAACCTCCAGGCCGGCGATCTTACCCGCGTCCTTGGTGGCCTGGCGCTGGGCGTCGGTAAAGTAGGCGGGCACGGTAATTACCGCGCTGGTAACAGTCTCGCCCAGGTAGGCCTCGGCATCGGCTTTCAGCTTTTGCAAGATCATGGCGCTGATCTCCTGGGGGGTGTAGCTTTTGTCGTCAATGCTTACCTTGTGGGCAGTGCCCATCTCCCGCTTGATCGAAGAGACGGTGCGCTCGGGGTTGGTGATAGCCTGACGCTTGGCCACCTGGCCCACCATGCGTTCGCCGGTCTTGCTGAACGCCACCACAGAAGGGGTGGTGCGGGCGCCCTCGGCGTTGGCGATAACTACCGGCTCGCCGCCCTCTATGACCGCCACACAGGAGTTTGTAGTGCCCAAATCGATACCAATCGTTTTTGCCATGATAGATTACCTCTCTTAGCATTAAATTTAAGATACTGTGTTTATAAAGACAATGATTCTTTAAATCTTTTAGACATTGCGGGAACGTAGATAGTTTTCTTCGTCCTCTCTTGCTTCTATAAAAGCCTGTTCCAAATCAATCTGATAATATTCCGCCAAACGCATCACCTGGGCGATCACGTCGGCCATTTCATTGCCCAAGCGTTCCTTAACTTCCTCTTCATCGCCGGTCCAGGCGTAATACTTCTCTTTCAGCATCACCTGCTTGGCCAATTCTCCCACCTGTTTGGTGAGTTCGATCATGGCCCCCTGCGCCTGCCAGGGCTGCCCTTCTATTTTGTTAAACCGCTTGACAATGCCACTATACATTTCCTGCATTTCCGCAAACCTCAATCCCATGGGGCCCGCCTCCTCTCAGTTGGCCACCTGCACCATAGCGTGGCGGACCACCCGGTCTCCCAGCGTATAGCCCTTTTGCAGCACTGCCGAAATCACGTTCTCGCCCAGGTTCTCGTCCTCCACATGGGCCACCGCGTTATGCAGGTTGGGGTCAAAGGCCTCCCCTACCTCCCCCACTGGGGTAATGCCCAGCTTCTCAAACACGGCTTCAATCTGCGCCTCTATCATCTCCACGCCCTTGCGCATATCCTCCGCCGAGGCGTTCTCCTGGCTCAAGGCCCGCTCAATATTATCCGCAATGGGCAAAATAGCCTGCACCGTGTCGGAAACAGCGTTATGATAGATAGCGCTTTTTTCAGCGGCGGTGCGCTTGCGAAAGTTGTCATACTCCGCCAGCACCCGCAGGTGCCGCTGCTTATGGTCCTCAAACTCTGCCCGCAGCTTTTCCAGCTCTGCCTCTTGGTCCGAAACCTCCTGGGGCTGCTCCGGCGGAGACTCTATTTCCGGCTGTTGCTTTTCCTTTTCTTCCGGAACTTTCTTGTCTTTCATTATACTAGACTCCTTTCGGAATATTTTTCATCATTCTCTGCAGCTTCCAGCCGTTACTCTTCTCTTGCCAACTGGGTCAGCTGGATACTGATTTCATGGGTCAGGTGGTCCAGCACGGCCGTTAGCCGGGGGTAATCCATCCGCATAGGTCCTACCACAGCAATCGCCCCCGCGTCCTGCCCATCCACCCGGTAGCGGGCCACCAGCATGGAAAAACCCTCCATCTCCGGGCGGCCGCACTCTTTGCCAATTAGCGCAGTCACTCGGCCTGGCCTTTGGCGCAATAAATCCGCTAGTTCCTCCCTGCGCTCCAAAAAGCCGATCATCTGCCGGGCTCCCATCATCCCCAGTTCTGGATATAGGAGTAAATTCATCTGCCCCCCCAGTATGGTCTCTGTGTGGGCTGTATCATTAGCGGCCTCCAGCAAAGCCCGCAGAGGCGCGCCCACCAGGGCGTACATGCTTCCCAGCGAGGCCCCTAGGCTTTGCAGAAAGGCGGGGGTTATCTCACAAACCGCTTTTCCCGCCACATTCTCATTAAGCACCCGAAAAAACACCCGCAAAATCTCATTAGTCAGGTCATAATCACAGCGAAATATCCTGCTCTTCATGGTGCCCGCGGAACTCATCATCAATAACATAGCCGTCCGCCGGCTGGTTTGTACCAGCTGTATGGCCTTTACTCTGGCCTGGGACCCGCCAGGGGTAGTCACTGCCGCCGCACAGCGGCTAATACCTGCCGCCGCCTGCACAGCCCGCAGCAGAAGCTGCTGGGGATCATATAGACCCGGGGCCAGAGCCGCGCCAATCTGCCGCGCCTGCGCTGGTTCCAACACCGGGACCACCATCAGACGGTCCACAAATTCCCGGTACCCTTGTTGAGAAGGCACCCTCCCTGCCGAGGTGTGGGGCTGTTCCAAAAGCCCCAGCTCTGTTAAGCTGGCCATTTCGTTGCGTACAGTGGCAGAGGAAACGCCAATCTCTTGTGCAATCGCCTTGCTGCCTACCGGCTCGCCGCTTTTGATGAAGCTGGTAACCACCGAGGCCAAGATCCTGTCCTTCCGCAGGGTCAACTCCATATGCACGGCTCCTTTCCGTGGCTCTTAGTTTAGCACTCTTTTAGGTTGAGTGCTAAACTATATCTATAATGTACCACGATGGTCAGAAAAAGTCAATACCGCAATTTGTAAATTGTTTGTTAACTGCCGTCCTCCTGGGCGCGAAAAGGCCGCCGGCCAGGAATTCCTCGCTGGCGGCGGCCTTTTTTATATAAACTGAACGCTTAGTATTCCGGCCCGGGCGCGTCCTCTGTCTGCGCATATACGCCCGTCCATAGCTCCGGCGGCACATAGCTGATCTTGTCCTGGTCCTCCTCGGGCATGGCGTTAAACCACTCCAGCCACTCAATGGTCTCCTGGGACAGCTCCGCCTTGTCATAGGCCTGGCCATGGTAATAGACCACGTCTCCGCCGCAGCCGGAAAGAATCAGCAAAGCGGCTAAGACGAAGATAAACCGTCTTTTCACAGAGAATCTCCCCTTCTACCAAAGTCTAGAACGCTTCTCTTGGACAGCCGGAAAAGCTTATTTTTTAAGGAACCGCAGGGACTTCAAGGACGCCTGGCCCACAAAGCACACCCGCAGGTCCACCGGGCCCTCTGTGGGAAGAATGTCCCCATAGAGAGGCGCAAAGTCCGTCAAGCTGCCGGTGCCCTGGCCGCACACATTCCCCAGGATTTTCCCTGTGGCGTTGTCCACCAGCATTAGCCGCACATTGCCAGCCGTAGAGGACACCAGAGCCTCCACGCTGTCGCAGCCGGTCAGGTCCACTGCCTGGTACACCGCGTAGCTCTTGTGGTCTTTGGCCTCCAGATACTCCCGCCAGTCCCGCTTATCGGTCAGGAATTCCACGCCCCGGTAGTCCATCAGATCCAGGGCGTTCAGGGGCTTGCGGCCGTCCTTAGGCTGGACCTTCTCCCCCTCTATCTCAATGGAACAGCCCCAGCGGGTATCTTCCGAGGAGGCGCCTACCATTAGCTCATAGATCCCAGACTCTACCACATAGCGTTCTTGCGAGGCGTCCCAGAACGCCAGGTCCTCCACCGGGAAGCGCAGCTCCACCTGGGTCTTTTGGCCCTTGGACACCCGCACCCGGGCGAAGTCCTTCAGCATCTTCCGGGGCCGGGTGTACAGCGAATCCGGCGGCGTTACGTACAGCTGAACCACTTCGTCGCCGTCGTACTCGCCCACGTTTTGAATTTCCAGGCTGACTGTGACGGTTTCTCCCTGCCGGTACATTTTCTTGTCCGTCTTGGCGTCCGTATAGCCAAAGTCTGTATAGCTTAAGCCATAACCAAAGGGATACAGGGGCTGGCCGTCAAAGTAGAGATAAGTGGTTTTGTTCTTCATGATGTCATAGTCATCCAGGGCGGGCAGGTCCCGCACTGAGCGGTACCAAGTAGTGGGAGTGCGCCCGGCGGGCACGTTCTCCCCAAACAGCGTGGACGCCGCCACATGGCCCAGGCAGGGCCCCAGGTGGCTGCTGCACAGCACAACCCCAGCCTGCTTGCGCTCTTTCACAATGGCGAAGGGGTAGCCGGTAATCATATAAAGAACGGTGTTCTTGTTTACTTCCCATACCGCACTCAGCAGGTCGCTCTGGCTGGCGGGCAGGTTGATGTCCGGGCGGTCGTACTCTTCCCGGGCATTGACCAGCGGATGGTTGCCAGTGCAGACCAGGGCATAGTCCGCCTGAGCCGCCAGCTTGGCGGCACGCTGGGCTCCAGAAGAAACCACCTCTACCGTAAACTGTACAGCGGTTTCATTGCCCTTGGCCACAATGGCGGCTACCTTGCCGTCCTTGTCCACTGCCACATTGCGGCCCTGCCAGGTCTTTAGGCGCAGAATGCCGTCCTCGGTCTCGGCGGTAAACAGCTCCATCACAAACCAGCCAAAGGCCTGGTCCGCCACGCAGTTGATGGCAGGGTCCAGCTCCACCTTCTCGGGGACTTCCGCGTTGCGCTGGTCCTTAAAGCCCTGGCCCTCGGTGGCGTATTTACCGGTTTTCAAGGAGCGCAGGGTCCAGGAGCCGTAGTCCCAGTCGTTGCGCTCAAAGACCTCCGCCTGGGCGGCTGTGTCCGCGTCCGCTACCAGAGAACCGTCCTTCTCTTGGCGCAGGTACTTGCCGGTCTTGACAGACTTTAATACAATATGGTCCAGACCCTCATCAAACAGTACCCGGCTCTCTCCCAGCTTCTGCCGCAGGCCCTCTACCACAGGGGTCTGATTTTTGGCGTAGCCGCAGTACCAGCAGGTGTAATTCTCGTTAGAGAGGGGCCCCACCACCGCCACGGTGCACTTGCCGTCGTCCTTTAGGGGCAGCAGGCCGTTGTTCTCTAAAAGAATCATAGATTCCTCCGCCGCCTTTACCGCCAGGTCCTTGTGCTTCTTGCTGGCCAGCAGGGACTGATCCATATGGGCGTAGGGATGGTTTTGGTCAAAGTCCCCCACCATAAAGCGGATGGTGAACATATCCACCAGGGCCTTGTCCATCATGGCCTCGGTGAGATACCCCTTGTCCAGGGCCTCCCGCACCGCGGGGTCCACCATCTCCCGGCTGTCCAGCATCATGTCCGCACCCATGCCCAGGAT
>JAAWSH010000112.1 GCA_022801475.1 Acutalibacter sp.
GCCGCCAAGGTGTTCAGTGCCCATTCGGCGCACCCTGCAAGCACTATACACCGTAAGATCTACCGTGGACCATCGGGCGACCTCACGGGAGGTTGATACGGAGGAAATGGTAGGCGATCTGCCGGTGATCCTCTATTCCAAAGGTCTGGTCTTTACCCCCGCAGAGATAGACACCTCCATCCGGCCTGGGTGGTTCTGGCACCCCCAGGAGGAGCCCCACAGTCTGGAACGGCTGTTTCATATTTGGCTCTCCAGTGTGGGTGCAAACGCGGGGCTGAACCTGAACCTTCCCCCCAACCGGGATGGGCTCATTGACCAACGAGACGTGGACCGTCTGGCTCAGCTGGGCCAACTGCTTAAAAAGGAGTTTGGACACCCTCTCAAGGCCCAGATGATTCCAGAGGAAACCGAACATACCACCCAGCCTGTCTACCGGATTCAGGTGCCGGAGGACTGCCCAGAGGTGCGGTATGTAGAACTGCGGGAGGATATTGCCCAGGGCCAGCGTGTGGAAAGCTTTCGGATTGAGGCACAAAGCGAAGACGGCAGCCGCTTCCCCCTGTTTCAAGGGACTACCATTGGCAACCGGAAGATCTGCCAGCTGACAGATCCCTTTGCGGATCAGAACCAACTGACTAGAACGATCGCCATCGGAGTCCATTCCATCCGGGTGCGGGTCACATCTGCCCGGGGTCCAGTGGCGATGAAAGAGATTATCCTATACGCTTGACCGCACAATGTGTTTTACTCATTTAATGCTTCGCGGCAAGGTTCGGCTGGTGAGAAGGGGCAAATGAACGCTAACAACTAACTACTATGTGGTAGAGGATGCGTGGTAGGCATTGGAAAAATAGTTTGCTGGGTATAAGAGCATTCTATACCAATGGTACACAGCCGCCAAACATGTCGACTGCCGAGAACCAGCCTCTCACCTCCTTGCCAGATTCTTTTAAATATGTTATGATAAAGAAAAGTCTCGTCCTCGCGTTTTCCTCTGGATGCTGGGGCGAAAGGAGTGGTATCCATGTCCATCCGTATTATCACAGACTCTGCCTCTGACATTGTCTCCCCGCAGCGGGACTGTGTTACGATTCTACCCATGACCATTAGCTTTGGGGACAGGCATTACCAGGACGGAGTAGACCTGACCCACCGCCAATTTTACGAGCAGCTTATTGAGGGCGACACCTTGCCCCTTACCAGTCAGGTGAGCCCTGGCCAGTTTGCCGACGCTTTTCGGGACGCAGTAAAAGAGGGGCACTCGGTGGTGGCTGTCACCTTATCTCAAAAGCTTTCTGGTACCTGGCAGAGCGCCTGCTTAGCTGCCCAGGACTACCCGGGACAGGTGTTCGTGGTGGACAGTGCAAACGCTACCATTGGAGAAATGATTCTGGTGGAACGAGCTCTGGAGCTAGCAGACCAGGGAATGGCCGCAGAAGAAATCGCCGGAATTTTGGAGGAGGAGAAAAAGCGGATCCGGCTCATTGCCCTGCTGGACACCTTGGAATATCTAAAGCGCGGCGGGCGCATTTCTCCCGCCACGGCTCTGGTGGGTGGGTTGCTCTCGGTAAAGCCCGTGGTGGCTGTACAAGAGGGCGAAGTGGTCGTGTTAGGCAAGGCCCGGGGGTCTAAAAATGGAAACAGCTTGCTGGTTCAGGAGATCGAGAAAACCGCTGGGGTAGATTTTTCCCGGCCCTATTGCCTGGGCTACACGGGTCTGAGCGATGCGGTTCTACAAAAATATATTGCAGACAGCCGTCAACTATGGCAGAACCACACCGAGAGCTTGCCTATCCACACCGTGGGTGGAACCATTGGCACTCACGTAGGGCCCGGCGCAGTAGCTGTGGCGTTTTTCTGCAAATAAACGATAGGCTAGCTTTTTCAACAAAACATAGCGGGCAGAGTACAAAAAGTACCCGGCCCGCTATGCTTTTATAGACGACTGGCTTAGAATTCTGTGATCAAAACTTTAAGCCCATGTACATTGGGTCAGAGCAAGCCTTACTTACTCCTCATAAAGCCGCTCTGGGTCATAGCAAAAGTCTCTCATCAACCCGTGGGCAATCCGGTGAAATTTCATCTCTCCACCATGCCAAGGCATAGAGGCGGCCTGACCCTTTAAGCTGCCATCCAGCAGGCCTTGGGTGATGAACAGCACATCCTCCACATACTGGCTGTTCAGCTGCACAGGGGACTGGTTTCGATGACCGGGGAAAACCAACAGTTGGGGGCACTGACGAGTTTGCTGAACCAAAACTTCTAGGGATTCCTTTAGCTTTGCCAAGGGGCTGCAAACCGGCAGCTGCATCCAGATCATTCCTGATCCAATGCCATCCCCGGAGAAAAGCAGCTGACGCTCCTTATCCAGGACTGCCATAGAGCCCTGGGAATGGCCGTCCAAACCAATGGTCTCGAACCGGAATCCCCCCAGATCAAAGACCATGCCAGGGGTCAGGTCCAAAAACCAATCCGGCCCGTGGCCGTAGTCCATCATTTCCTTTAGCAGAGGATAGTCCAAGTGGCTCATATAGATGGGGACCCCAGCCTGGTGCAACTCTTCCACAGCCATGCCCGCATGGTCCAGGTGGCCGTGGGTAATGAACACGGTAAGAGGCTTTTGGGTGATTTTTTGGATCTCCTCATAGAGGCCGGTGACAGTTTGCAGGGCGTCCACCAGCAGTGCTCTTTCTGTACCAACAATAAGATAGGCATCCACATAGGGGCCATTTTCGTTAGCCTCATTGAACTGCCAGATATTTTCAGCAATCTGGACCGGGGGCTGGACATGATTATTCATACTTTCTGCCTCTCTTTTATTATAGTTTATTATAGCTGTAAAGGGCTGTTAAATATTCCGTTGGCTGAACTGGCGGTTTTGCTTAAATTTGATCCTTCTTCCACTGGACAATTTTCTCTATAAACAGCTTGCCATATCGGACCGCCTTGACCTCCCCTACTCCGGAAACCTGACGGAACTCCTCCAAGGTCTTAGGCTGTTTGACCGACATATCCATCAAGGTAGCATTGCTGAATACTGTATAGGCAGGGGCTCCCTGAGCTACAGCCAGCTGGGCCCGCAAGGCCCGCAGGACTTCGAACAGACCCATATCTACCGAAGGGGAGAACGCCCCCTTTTTAGCAGGAGCTCTGGTGCTGGTTTCGGCGGCTTGGGTCTGAACGCCGCGCTGTATATAGACCACCCGCTCCCCTTGGAACAAAACCGCTTTCGCTTGGGATGTCAGCCGCAATACCGGGTAGTCCTGGCCGTCTAGATAGAGGTAGCCCTTATCCAGCAGGCAGTCTATGTACTCCCGAATCTGCGAGGGCTTTATTTCACGCATAATACCATAGGTGGGCAACTGGTTTAGATCCAGCTGGCGTACCTTTTGGGTATTTCCGCCGTGGAGCATTTGCACCACCAGTGCGGCTCCCAGACTCCGGCGGTACTTTTTCTCCACACGGGCCACGGCGGAGAGAATCTTCTGGGCTTCCACTGTAATGTCCCACATCTCCACCACGCCGGTGCAGTTACCACAGTTTCCGCAGCGCCCCGAAGCCTCTTCGCCGAAGTACTCCAGCAGCCGGGCCCGCAGGCAATCCCCAGTGCGGCAGTACCCCTCCATCTGCTCCAAGCGGCTCAAGTCCTGGCGCCGTACCTGTTCCCGCTCATCCGGAGAGAGCGCCTGGTTCTCAGTGGCATTATTAATCAGGAACTTGGCTGTGTACACATCCCCTGGAGAAAAAAGCAGCACACAATGGGCAGGCTCCCCGTCCCGGCCGGCCCGGCCAGCCTCTTGGTAATAATTTTCTATATTTTTAGGCATATTATAGTGCACGACAAAACTTACGTTAGACTTATCAATACCCATGCCAAAAGCGTTGGTGGCCACCATCACCCGGGCCTGATCAAAGACAAAGGCCTCCTGGTTGGCCCTTCGCTCCTGATCCTCCAAGCCTGCGTGGTAGCGGGTAGCAGACAGATGGTGGTCTAGCAGTTGTTGGCACACAGCCTCTACAGTTTTGCGGGTGGAGCAGTAAACAATGCCGCTCTGCTGAGGCCGCTGAGCCAAATAGTCCAGCAGCCAAACCTCCTTGTTCTTTGGCCTGGCCACCTCCAGGAACAGGTTGGGCCGGTCAAAGCCTGTAGTGGCTCTCAGAGGAGAGACTAGGGGCAGCAGCTTTTCGATGTCCTCCCGTACCTGGGCCGTGGCTGTGGCTGTAAAGGCTCCCACCGCTGGACGTCGAGGCAGGCTGGCGATAAATTGAGAAATACCCAGATAGCTGGGGCGGAAGTCCTGTCCCCATTGGGAAACGCAGTGGGCCTCGTCTACAGCCAACAGAGGCACCTCTACCTGCCGGACCAAGGCCTGGAACCCTAGGGCATTCAAGCGTTCAGGCGCCACGTAGAGAATCTTATACTCCCCCCTCCGGGCCCGCCGCAGCACCTGGTCCATCTGCCCGGAGGTCAAGGAAGAATTGAGAAAAGCGGCGGGGACACCAGCCTGGGTCAGGGCGGCCACCTGGTCCTTCATGAGAGAGATAAGCGGCGAAACCACCAGACTGAGCCCAGGCAGCAACAGGGCTGGCAGCTGGTAGCAGACGCTCTTCCCCGCGCCGGTGGGCATCACCCCCAGCACGTCTTGGCCAGCCAGCAGGGCGTCTACCAGCGCTTCCTGTCCAGGGCGAAAAGCCTGGTGGCCAAAATATAGCTTTAAAGCTTCCGTCTTGTTCACACCTGGTTCAGCTCTTCCGTCAAGGCGCAGATCTCGTCAATCATACCGCCAATGATCTCAATCGTGTCCAGCAAAGGCTCATCGGTGGCAATGTCCACCCCGGCCATTTGAGCCAGTTCCAGGGGCGTGCCGGTGCTGCCCGCAGCTAACACCCGCTTCCAGTCCTCCACAGCGGGCTGACCCTCTTTCTCTATGCGTTTGCAGGCTTGGGTGGCCACCGTTAGGCCCGCGCTATAGGTGTAGGAATACAGACCCATATAGTAGTGGGGCTGGCGCATCCAGGTCAGTTCCGCGCCCTCGGTCAATTCCACCGCATCCCCCCAAAAACGCTCCAGGGTTTCCTTCATCAGCCGGTTCAGGGTCTCGGCCTGGAGACTGCCGCCCTGATCAACAATTTTATAGACTTCCCGCTGGTAGGCAGCCTCCAGCAGGTGGGTGACAAAGTTGTGATAATAGGTATTACCCACCATATTGCTGATTACCCATCTCCGGAAGCGCTTGTCATTGCTGGTTTTAAGCAAATAGTGACCCATAATCAGCTCGTTCATGGTAGAGGGAGCCTCCACAAAATAGGTGGAGACCTCTGTGTCGAACAAAGACTGGGCTTCGTTGCAGGCCTTAAAGTGCCCGGCGTGGCCCAGTTCGTGGGCCAGGGTAAACACATCGGACATCCGTTGGTGCCAAGAGAGAAGAATATAGGAGTGGTTGCCATACGGACTGGCGCAGAAGCCGCCGGTAGATTTACCCTGGTTTTGGGCAAAGTCCACCCAACGTTCCCGGTAGGCGGCGCGGACCATCTCCCCATACTCTTCACCTAAAATGGACAGGCCCTTCTCAATATACTGCTTGGATTCCTCCACTGTAACGGCAGGGGCATAGTCCGGGTCCACAGTAAGCTTTAGATCCGCATAGGTCATGGAGTCCAGGTTGTGGATCTTTTGCAGCAGCCGGGCGTATTTTTGCATATGGGGGGCCAGCTTTGTCATAATCAGGTCGATCTGCCGGTCATACATCTCTCGGGTTACCTGCTGGTCGAAGAGCAGAGAGTCGAACACCGAGTCAAAGCCCCGCAGGGTGGCTAGGGTCTTTTCGGTCTGCACGGCGCTCTGATAAGCGGCGGCGGTAACGTTCTGGTACTCCCGAATTTTCTGCGAGAACACCCGAAAAGCCTCCCTGCGTACCGGGGTGTTGGGGTCATATTCGTAGTTGTCCTCAAAGAGGGAGTAGCCTAGAGGGTATTCCTCTTCCCCAGCGTATCCATCTGTGCC
>JAAWSH010000113.1 GCA_022801475.1 Acutalibacter sp.
GGGGGCCAGCACCTCCAGGTAAGTAGAGGCGGATTGCACCAGGTTTAGTTCCTCAAAAGCTTGGGCGGCCTTTTTTCGCAGAGAGGCAATGTCCTCCGGCGGGCCAATGCACAACAGTTTGTGCACCGGAGCGCTGGGATCAATCGACCGGGGAATGGGATTGCTGTGAACCGCCCGGCCCTCTTCCAGCACCCAAGGCAAAGTCAGCTGGTCCGGCTCCACCAGCCAATTTTCATACTGATAAGCGTTCACTGCCACGCAGGGAAACTCCGCCCGGACAAAGGCCTGAAAGGCCAGGGCCCTTTGGCTGTCCAACGGGGCCTGGTCCACCACCTGGCCCTGGGGGGAAAGGGTGAGTGCCCCGCTGTAACAAATCATGGGCCCATGGACCCCGGCCTGCTCTTCTACCAGCCGAATCCCCACCGGGGGCCGGGCCGAGCAGAGCACCACAGGCACGCCCTGGGCTTCTAGAGAAGAGAGCAGCCCCTGGGTGGCCGGGGAAACCTGATAGCGGCTGTCTAGCAAAGTGCCGTCAATGTCTAGAAAGATCATGGAGTAGCTTTGCAAAAGGAGTGCCTCCTTTGGACATAGATGGGTCTAAATTCCTTTACACGTCCAAGCTTAGCGCCTGGCGGTTCAGCTCCAGCATGCCAGCTTTTCGGGCCGGAACGCATTTTTCCAGGGCCTGGTCCAGCAGCTCTGGGGTGCAGAAGCAATAATCACCCGCCCCGCACACCTCCCGGAACAGCTTGCCTACCAGAATCATGTTTCCCAGGCCCTTCAGCCCTTTTTCCTCCGCCAGGGCGGAGGCGGGCACGTAGAACACCCGCAGGTCTGTCCGCTCCACCTTTTTGTTGATTAGGGAGCTGTCCACCAGCACGGTGCCGCCAGGCTCCACCCCATCGATGAACCGATCCAAAGAGGGCAGGTTCATGGCCACCAGCACGTTAGGGTTGGTGACCAGGGGCGAGCCAATGGGCTGGTCCGAGACGCACACGCTACAGTTGGCAGTGCCGCCCCGCATCTCCGGGCCGTAAGAGGGCAGCCAAGAGATTTCCTTGCCTGCCAGCAGCCCCGCATAGGCTGCCACTTTTCCGGCAAACAGCACGCCCTGCCCGCCAAAACCCGCAAATACCATGTTCAGGTCTTTCACAGTGCCGCGCCCCCTTTCTTCACGCCTTCCGGCACGTCTTTGAAAACTCCCAGGGGATAATAGGGCATCATATTGTCTTGCAGCCACTTTAGGGCCTCTACAGGAGAAAGTCCCCAGTTGGTAGGGCAGGTGGAGAGCACTTCCACAATGGAATAACCCTTGCCCTCCAGCTGATACTGGAAAGCTTTTTTAATCGCCTTACGGGCCGCGTTGACATTTTTTACGTTGTCTACCGCCACCCGCTGGGCAAAAGCTACGCCGTCCAGGGTAGAGAGCAGCTCGCAGACCTTTACCGGATACCCGGCGGTGTCGGTATCCCGACCGTAGGGAGTGGTCTGGGTCACCTGCCCGGGCAAAGAGGTGGGCGCCATCTGTCCGCCGGTCATGCCGTAAATAGCGTTGTTGATAAAGATTACTGTAATGTTTTCGCCCCGGGTGGCGGCGTGTACGGTTTCCGCCGTGCCAATAGCCGCCAGGTCGCCGTCTCCCTGGTAGGTGAAAATCACGTTCTCTGGGCAGGCGCGCTTTAGGCCCGTGGCCACCGCCTGGGCCCGTCCGTGGGGAGCCTGGACCATATCGCAGGCAAAGTAGTCATAGCACATCACAGAGCAGCCCACCGAAGCCACGCCCACGGTGCGGCCCTGCACGCCCAGCTCGTCAATGGCCTGGGCGGCCAGCCGGTGCACAATGCCGTGGGTGCAGCCCGGGCAATAGTGCAGGGGCGCGTCCGTCAGGGCACGGGGTTTTTGAAATACGATTGGCATATGTAAAGCACTTCCTTTCTGATTGAAAGACAGGTTTTGGGTTTGTCATTGGTCATTTGGGGGAGCGGCGCCACGAAATGAGCGCAGTCCCGGCAACGGAACAGGAAAGGTTTCGTTATCTATTATGCAAAGAGTATCAACTACTCCCCCAAAAACTCCATCACCCGCCGGTTAAAATCCGGGGCCTCGTCATAGGCGGCGTGGCCCAGCTGTTCATATAAATGGATGGGGCATCCCAGCCTTTCAGCCATCTCCTCAGAGGCCCTGCCGGTGAGTACCTGGTCCTGGCCGCCGCCCAGAACCAGCACCGGACAGGCGATTTGATCCAGTCGGAGCCAGCTGTTACAGGTCAGGCAGGCCTCCGCCAGGGCCAGAAACCGCTCCTTGTCCCTGGGCTTCCCCATTTTGGAGAGCAGGGGGAGCAGCCATCGGTACTTTTTTACATAGGCGGGCGAGTACATTCGCTCCATCATGTCGGCGGTAAAAGCAGCCCACTGGTCCCGCTGGGCCATCTCTATCCAGCCGTGAACCGTGCGCTCCATGGTTTCATTGGGCCGGGAGGCTGTAACGGCCAAGACCAGCCGGCGCACGAAGTCCGGGAAGCCGATAGCCAGCTCCTGGGCGATCATTCCGCCCTGAGAGACACCCAGCACATCCGCCTGGGCAAGGCCCAGCCGCTTTATAGCCAGGGCAGTGTCCTCCGCCAGATCTTTTATCGTGCACCCCTTGGGGACAACGGTCCTTTTGTCCAGAACATAGATCGTGTACTCCTTGGCAAAGGCCCGGTAAGCCCAGGCCAGGGGCAGCGCGGCCTCTCCAACGCCCTGTAGGCTGAGGCCCGGCAGCATTATCAAGGGCTTTTTCCCACCGCCGAAGCGCACGCAGTCCAGGGTAGAGCCCTCCACCGTCAGCCGCAGCTTTTTTACCAGCGGCATCTTAACCGTGCTCCATAATCCGTTCCACATCCTCCAGCACCTGGTTGGGGGTGGGGATCATTCCTCCTGTGCGGCCGTAGAAGTGCACCGGAACCCGGCAGTCGATGGCCAGCTTTACGTCGTCCACCATCTGGCCCATACTCATCTCCACCACCAGGAAGCTTTTGGCCGTGGCGGCGGCCTTTTTCAGGGCCTGTACCGGGAAGGGCCACAGGGTGATGGGCCGGATGAGCCCCACCTTATACCCCTGTTCCCGGGCCTTATTCACCGCGCTACGCGCCACCCGGGCCGAGGCTCCGTAGGCCACGATGACCAGGTCCGCGTCCTCACACAGGTACGCCTCGGCCCGCTGCTCCTGCTCCTTCACCAGCTGATACCGGTGGTAGCGGGTCATCACCAGCTCTTCCAGCTTGTCGGGGGTCAGGTATAGGGAGTTTATCACGTTGTGGGGACGGCTATCCCCGTGGCCGCAGGCGGCCCAGGGCTTATCTACCAGCTGGGCGCGGCCCTCCTCGGGCAGGGAGACGGGCTCCATCATCTGACCCAGCATCCCGTCCGCCAGGATCATGGCAGGCATCCGCCAGCGGTCTGCGGCATCAAAGGCGTCGCTGACCAAGTCCACCATTTCCTGAACAGTGGAGGGAGCGAATACCAAAATCTGGAAATCTCCGTGGCCGGTGGCCTTGGTGGCCTGCCAGTAGTCCGCCTGCGAGGGCTGAATACCTCCCAGGCCCGGTCCGCCCCGCTGGACATTGATGATCAGGGCCGGCAGGTCGGACCCGGCCATGTACGAGATGCCCTCACTCTTTAGACTAATGCCTGGGGAGGAGGATGAGGTCATGGCCCTAGCCCCGGCGGCGGCGGCGCCCAGCACCATGTTGACAGCGGCCACCTCGGACTCGGCTTGCAGGTAGGTGCCGTTCACCTTTGGCATACGTTTAGACATATAGGCGGCCAGCTCGGTTTGGGGGGTAATGGGGTAGCCAAAAAAGTGGCGGCACCCAGCCCGTATAGCGGCCTCGGCCAAAGCCTCGTTGCCTTTCATCAATACTTTCATTGTCGTGGTTCTCCTTTATGCAGTGATATGGTAGGTCAGTCTTTTTCCACAGTGATAGCCGTGTCTGGGCACATAGTGGCACAGGCCGCGCAGCCCACGCATTTTTCCGGCCGGGCCAGGCGGGCGGGGTGGTAGCCTTTGCTGTTCAGGCGGCCGCCGTCCAGATCGATAAGATGCAGCGGACAGGCGTTGGCGCACAGGCCGCAGCCCTTGCACACGGCCTCGTCTATGATAATTTTTGCCATAGGGGGTCCTCCTTTGTGGTACTATCTATAATTTGTTTTGGGTTGTCTGTTTATGGCGGGCCCGTACTGGCCGGGAAGGCTTAGTATGGCTGATACGGGCGCCTCCTGGGGAACTAAGTGCTGGTGGGCCGCTGTTTCGGCTTTGTGGAAAGGCGCTGGGGGTTGGCGGCGCGGCCTTGTGCGCCTTCTTTTCACGTGTATGTGGCGGGGTTGGGCTTTGGGACCCACTGCGTCGCCTTTTAAGGTCAAGGGATACGGCCGCCTCCGGAGACGGTAAGGGAGCTGCCCTTAAGTTCCTCTGCCAAGGGCCGAAGTTGGCCGGGTCCAGCTCTTCGGCTCCGGACCGCGTTTTCACTGGCGCTCTCCAAAGCCTGCCGCGATTAGTCCCAGGCAAAGCGCACCAGGCGCTGAACTTTTCGAAAGCCCTCTGGCGGCGGTTGGCCCCCCAGGGCGAAATCTGGCGCCGTAGAATACAAAAGCGGCAGGCTGCACAGCCGGGCGGTTTCTTGGGCAAAGGGCAGGGCCTCCTTCAACACATCCAGGGTGGTTTCTGCCCCTAGGTGGGAATTGTTCACAATCCCCGTGGCCTTTAGGCGGCAGGCAGCCTCGATCTGCCCCAGCAGGGCGGCGGCCTCCTCCGGAGTCTGGGAGAGCGCCCGGTACCGATTGATGACATAGATCATCTCATACCCCGCAGCCATCAGCCGCCCGCTCAGTCCCCCCAGGGCCGTGGCCCCGGCGTCGTCTCCTCCCGCGTCGATGAACACCCGGCCCGCTCCCTGCGCGAAAATAGAACCCAGCTCTGGGGCCAGGGTGGGGGTATCCAGAGTGGTGCCCGCAAATACCGGAGCGATCAGCCCCACGCCCCGCCCGGCCAGCAGGTCCCGGTATTCGGAGGAACGGAAGTAGGGGTTCACGATGTCCATATCCGCCAGCACCACCGGGGCAGGAGCCTCCAGGGCCAGGTTCAGGGCCAAGTTGGTTTTGCCGCAGCCATAGTGGCCACAGATAATCATGATGTCAGCCAGAACCTTTCACCGCCTTTCTTAAGGTAAGCAAAAGCCTGTTTTAAAACAAACTTTAATATATTTTAGCACAAAAGCGCGAATAATTCAACCCCGGGCAATATAGGGGCGTATCCAAAAGAAGAGTTTATGGCGACGAAACTTTTCATGGCGCTCACTGGGGCCTTGTTTTTTGTCTCCTCGTTTTGGGCACTTCCCAATGTAGTGCCGCATCCGTCTGAGGGAATGAGGAAAAAGCGTCTTGTCTGCTGATAAAACCGCGCCGGTTTTCCATTGCGTTTTTTCCAGGCGCCAGTACGTCCGCCGTTTTTTGAATCAGCAGCCGCTATGCTTTTTCATAGTCCGCGCAGGCTAAATAGAAGTTCCTGTCAACGCCGAATCCCTTTCTCCATTTACCATAGATTATATTCCCTGCTGTGCCAAGTCATGTTGTCCATTCCAGCCGCCTTGCCCGGGATTTTGCAAAGTGATAGATTGGTCAAAATCAGGCCGGATCACGCTATAATCTGCCTTTACCAAGGGAGCCCAAAATCTTCCATTTCCTCAGGGGATTTGCTTTTAGGGACCGCGTTCTCAACGATTCCCAGGCACAGAAACAGGCCGGGCGCTCCCTTTTCAAAAGCGCTCGGCCTTCTGTTATTCATGCTGGAACCATACGTTAAAACCAACAGGGTTTGGCGTTCCTAACATGGGGTCTATCTCCTATTAACAATATAGTAAATGCATTCGAAAGTTGGTAAATACTGATTTTTTATCAAA
>JAAWSH010000114.1 GCA_022801475.1 Acutalibacter sp.
TGGCCGTGCTGCTCATTGCCGCCGTGCCCAGTGTTGCTTTCGCAAAAACTGACGACGCAGCGGAAAAACGGCGCTATTATGAGGATTTTATCGCTAAGGCGGAGCAGGCCCTGCGGGAAGAAATGGAAGCCGCCGGCTACACCGAGATTAAGACCACTGCCGCCGAGGTACTGAAAAAAGCCAAAATCGACCCCAAGGTCAGCGCCTTGGCCTATTCCGACCTGGAAAACGCCAGCCCGGCCCAAAAAGAGAAGATTCTGGCCGCCCGCCGCAAGATCATCTTCCAGGTTGACAGCTGGTACGACGATATGGGCGGGGTGTATTCCGCAAAAATTGACCCCAAAAGCAAGACCTGGAAATCCAGCCCCCGGTTTAGCGAGCTGTTCCCCGGCTGGGACGTGCCCACCGAGGAGGCGACCGAGCCCGTAAAGACCAGCCAAGAGGAATTGAAGGCTACGCTGGAGAAGGACCTAGCCGAGCAGGGCTACACTAAGGTCGCGCCCATAACCAAGCAATCCTCTTTGGCCAGCATCGATGTAGCCCCCAAGACCCGGGCCTTGGCCTATGCGGACTTTGAAACGGCTACCCCTGCCCAGCAGGAAAAGATTCTGGCCGCGCGGAATGAGGTTATTTTCAGCGCGGAAGGATGGTATGATGACCAGGGCGGCGTGTATGCCGTTAACGTGAATGAGGAGTCAAAAACCTATCAAGAGGTGCCGAAGTTTAGTGAGCTTTTCCCCGATTGGGATGTACCTACAGAACCAGATGTGGATATAGGTGAAACCGCCATTCCCACATCTAGCGATACCTTTACCACCCGGTTTAACGGTACAGTTTCTGTGCCCAAATATGAGGAGGGCGTAATCTCCGGATATTTCTATACTACAGGAACTATCAGAGGGGTCACTGGCGAGTTTTACGAAACTGTTTTAAGCTTGCAGAACTGCACCACTATTAATTTAGGTTTAACAGATCTATCGGGTCCAACTCCCAAATCATTGGCCTGGCACAAAAATGCAAGAGCCGGTGAAAGATACCATTATACGGTCAATGGTAATACGGTTACTTGGTGCGGTTTCCGTACAAGCGTATATAATATTTCAAACGCTTCCGCCAGAATCCGTCTAGATGGAAAAAACGTTCCGCTTGGCTAAATCATTAGCCCAGTAACTACATGTTGTGAATCCACCCAAGTACATCAACAGCCCAGCGGGGCCTTTCCCCGCCGGGCTGTTTCCTATCTCTATTGGGCAGTGCGCCCCTTTAAGCCTCCCCCTGCCGTAAATATTCCCACACCAGCCGCCGGAAGCGCTCCCCCACCTGGGCGGCGGTCTCCTGCACCTCTTGGTGGTCCAGGGGCCGGCCGCCCAGGCCCGCCGCCTTGTTGGTAATACAGCTGATGCCGCACACCTCCAGCCCCACGTGGCGGGCGGCCATGGCCTCGCAGGCTGTGCTCATGCCCACCGCGTCCGCACCCAGCAGCCGGAACATGCGGACCTCTTCCGGGGTCTCGTAGTTGGGGCCCGTGGTTTGCAGGTAGACCCCCTCCTTCAACTCAAACCCCAGCCCCGCGGCGGCATCTCGGGCCCGCTGGCACAGGACGGGAGAATATACCCCGCTCATATCCGGAAAGCGGGGGCCCAGACGGTCCTCGTTGGGGCCAATGAGGGGCGAGGGCACAAAGCTGGCGATTTGGCCAGTAATCAGCATGAGGTCTCCGGGTTCTGGGGTAATGCCCCCAGCGGCATTGGTAAGCAGCAGTTCCTTTGCCCCCAGGGCAGCCAGCACCCGTATGGGCAACACCACATCCTCCATGGAGTATCCTTCATAGTAGTGGACCCGGCCCTGCATCACCGCCGCAGGCCGCCCCTCTACCGTGCCGAACACAAAACGCCCCTGGTGGCCCGGCACGGTGGACACCGGAAACCCCGCCAGCTGGGCGTAGTCCACCTGTGCCATTACGTCCATCTCCTCCACAAAACCCCCTAGGCCCGACCCCAACACCAGGGCTGTTTGGGGCACAAAACGGGTGACCCTGCGGATGTCCTGAACGCAGGATTGGACGCGGCTATAAACATCAGACATAAAAACACCTCTCTTCTCTAAGGTTTATAGTATTATCATACAGTTTTCCCCAACGCTTGTCAATGCCTGGACTTTGAGAGGTAATCCAGCGGCCAGCACCCCAGGGTACGGGCACTGGCCTGTATCGATATAATAATATTTATTATTAGCTATTGCAAGCCACGATAAATTGTGGTATAGTATATTTATATATACATTTTGTGCGGAGGTACGCTTTGTTTATTCGCGAATGGGCCGTTTCGGAAGCTTCCGGCAGTTTTGCCGCCCCACCGGGCCTCTCCCCTCTACTGGCCCAGCTGCTGGAGCTGCGTGGGTTTGATACTCCGGAAAAGGTCCGGCAGCTGCTAAGTCCTCAATCTCTTTCCGACCCTTTTACCATTAAGGGCATGGCAGGGGCAGTAAACCGCATTCAGGAAGCCCTGGCAAATTATGAAAATATTGCGGTGTATGGCGACTACGACGCGGACGGTGTAACCGCCACCGCCATTCTCTATACCTATTTAAAGTCCGTAGGTGGGCGGGTTAGCTTTTATATCCCCCCTCGGGATGACGGCTATGGGCTGAACAAAAACGCCATTCTCACCCTGTTTCGAGAGGGCATAGAGCTGATTGTTACAGTGGACAACGGTATTTCCGCTGTGGAAGAAATTGACTACGCCAATGAACTTGGTCTAGATGTAGTGGTTACAGACCACCACCTACCCCACCAACGCTTACCCAAAGCATGCGCTCTGGTGGACCCCCATCAGCCTGGGGACGACTCCCCCTTTCGAGAACTCTCTGGAGCCGGGCTGGCCTTTATGCTGGTAACAGCTCTTTCTCAGGGTACCGAACTGGACGCCATGGAAAAATATTCCGGCTTGGCGGCCATTGGAACCATTGCCGACGTAGTGCCTCTTTTTGGAGAAAACCGTTCTATCGTGCGCCTGGGACTTCTCACCATGGAGAACCATAGCGCTGGCCACAGCCCCGGGCTGGAGGCCTTGCTCCGCCAGACCAGAGGAGAAATAAGCTCCACCGGTCTGGCCTTTTCCCTGGTGCCCTGTATCAACGCTACCGGCCGCATGGGATCTGCCAGCCGGGCCGTTCGTCTGCTTACCTGCCAGGACAAAGCCGCGGCCGAGGCTTTAGCTGCGGAGCTGCAAAATGACAATGCCCGCCGGAAGGACGTAGAGCAGCAGATCATCAGCCAGGTGATACGGTGGATAGAGAAAACGCCTCAGGTCCGTCATGCCAGAATCATTGTGGCCGCTGGCCGGGGCTGGCACCACGGGGTGGTGGGCATTGTGGCGGCCCGTATTGCCGAGTACTACGGCAAGCCCTGCTTTGTACTCTCTGTGAACAACGGGGTGGCCCGGGGCAGCGGCCGCAGCATAGAGGGCTTTTCTTTGTTTGACGCCATTCAGTTTTGCGCCCCGCTGCTTACCCAGTACGGCGGCCACCCCATGGCCGGCGGGGTAACCATGGCCCAGGAAAATGTGGCCAAGTTCCGGGAAATGGTAAACCAGTATGCCCAAAGTCACGCCCAGTCCATGCCTTTGCCTAAGTTAAGTCTGGACTGCTGCCTGGAGCCTCACCAACTGACCCTGGAGAATGCTCAGGCTCTGCGGCCTTTAGAGCCCTTTGGCTGCGGCAACTCCCAGCCAGTTTTCGGTGTTTTTGGCGTAACCATTCAAGACCTCCTTCCTTTGAGGGCTGGCCACAGCCACACAAAGCTGGTCTGTGCCAAAGACGGCTGCTCATTTCAATGCCTGCGCTTTGGTGTAGCGCCCAAGGATTTTCCATATCCAGTGGGGGCTGTCGTCGACCTGGCCCTGAATATGGACCTGAATACCTACCGGGGAGTGGAACAGCTCAGCCTAATTTTACGAGACGTTCGGCTTTCCGGCCTAGACGCCAGGACAAACATGGACAGCTGCCAGACCTATGAAGCTGTCCAGCGCGGAGAAACCCCACCTGCCGCCCAAGAGCTGCCCCCCAGCCGGGAGGAACTGGTAGCCATCTATAAATGTCTAAAAAAACACCATTTATTGTGGATAGATATTGAAACTCTACTATATGAGCTGCTCTCCCAACAGATTCTTTTAGGAAAGCTGCTGCTTTCTCTGGACATTTTTCAAGAGCGCGGTTTGGCTATATTTCAATTCGACCGCAACCTGCTGCGTGCCGAACTTCTTAAGACCCACGAAAAGGTGGATATTATGTCTTCTCCTCTGCTACAGGTATACGGCAAAGGGAACGCGGAGCCGGAATAATCGACAAAAAAGTTTTTGTACATAATCCCATTTATTTCCTTATCAAGGGGGCGATTTTATGCCAGTCGTTCGGCAGATCAGCAGCTATGAAGAGCTACAAAATATCGTGCAGGAAAGCGGAAAGGACTATGACCGGATCCTCATTGGCCAGGCCTACCGGCTGGCTGACCGGATGCATCGGGACCAGAAGCGCCGCTCGGGAGAACCATATATTATCCACCCTCTATCTGTTGCCTCTATTTTGGTAGATTTAGGCATGGATACACAATCTGTTGTGTCCGGCCTGCTTCACGACGTGGTGGAGGACACGGAGTGCACCCTGGAAGAGATCTCCCAGATGTTTGGCCAGGATGTGGCTCTGCTCATTGACGGCGTGACCAAACTTGACAAAATCCCCTTCTCCTCCCGAGAGGAAGAGCAAGCGGAAAATCTGCGTAAAATGCTGATGGCCATGGCCCAAGATATTCGGGTCATCATTATTAAGTTTGCAGACCGGATGCATAATCTTTCCACTTTGGAATTTGTTTCTCCCCAAAAACAGCGGGATAAAGCCCGTGAATGCCTGGAAGTTTATGCACCCATTGCACACCGTCTGGGCATCCGCACCGTCAAGGAGAGCATGGAGGATGTTTCCCTAAAATACCTAGATCCAGCCGCCTACCAGGAAATCGACGACCTGCTGACCCAGCGAAGCGACACTCGAAACCAATTCATCGACCAGCTGCGAGAGCAGATCAAAACCCGAATCCGCCCCGCAATTCCCAGTGTATTCATTGAGGGCCGTGTCAAGAGCATTTACAGCATTTACAGAAAAATGTTTATACAGGGCAAGGATTTTGAGGAAATTTACGACATCTTTGCCATTCGTGTAATTGTGGATAGTATTGAGGATTGTTATAATGTATTGGGTATTATTCACGATATGTTTCAACCTTTGCCCAACCGTTTTAAGGACTATATCTCAACCCCCAAGCCTAATATGTATCAGTCTCTTCATTCCACAGTGATTACAAAGGCTGGGGTGCCTTTTGAGGTGCAGATTCGCACTTGGGAGATGCATCAAACCGCCGAGTATGGTATTGCCGCTCACTGGAAGTATAAACTGGGTATGTCCGCCCGGCAGGCCGACAACCGTTCTTTAGACGACCGGCTGGCCTGGATCCGGCAAATGCTGGAAAATCAGGCGGACACGGAGGACGTTACCGATTTAGTACATTCCATTAAAAGCGATCTGATTCCAGAGGAAGTTTTCGTTTTTACGCCCAAAGGGGATGTAGTCAATTTGCCACAGGGATCCAGCGTCATTGATTTTGCTTATGCAATCCACAGTGCGGTGGGCAACCGAATGGTGGGCGCCAAGGTGGATAAAAAAATTGTCCCCTTAGATTATAAGGTGAAAACCGGCGAGATTATCGAAATTCTCACCAGCAAAGAGGTGGGCCGTGGCCCCAACCGGGACTGGCTAACCATGGTGCGCACCAGCGAGGCCAGAAGCAAGATTCGGGCCTGGTTTAAAAAGGAGCGGCGGGAAGAAAATATTGTCGAAGGCCGCAGTGAACTGGAACGAGAACTGCGCCGCAGCGGCGTGGCCAT
>JAAWSH010000115.1 GCA_022801475.1 Acutalibacter sp.
TGATAATGGCTACATACTGCTGCCCGGTGCCCAGCAGTACCCCCCAGGCGGTGAGAATGGTGGCAATTACCAGGCCCCGGTCCGACTTAATGCGGCTTACCACCTTTTCCAAAATAGACCCGGCCATGCCGGTGCGCTCGAAGATACCGGCAAAGCTTAGGGCAATTAGCATAAGGGCTACGGTGCGCATCATGCTGAGCATGCCGCCTCGGTTCAGCAGGGTGTCCACGGTTTCCACTCCGGTACTGGCGGAAAAGCCGTTCATCATGTTGCCCATAAGGGAGCTAAAGGCCGCCCCCTGGACCAATAGCGCAGAAAGAAACCCCAGCAGTGCGGCCCCCAACAGCCCGGGCAGGGCGGGAACCCGGAAAATTACCATGACCAATACCAAGGCTGGGGGCAAAAGCAATAGGGGATGGATAAAGAACTGCTCCCGCAGGGTATCTAGGGTGAGCTGAACCTGAGCGGTATCCGCTGCACCGCCCCCAAACACAAAGCCCAATACCCCATAAATAATGATACAGAGCACATAGGTGGGGGTGGTGGTCACCATCATGTGGCGGATATGGTCGAACACATTGGTGTCAGATACTGAGGGGGCTAGGTTGGTCGTATCGGAGAGGGGAGACATTTTATCGCCAAAGTAGGCTCCGGAGACAACGGCTCCTACGGTAATAGGCCCAGGAATGCCAATGGCCTCGCCAATGCCGAACAGGGCCACCCCCACCGTGCCAATGGTGGACAGAGAGCTGCCGATGGAAAGAGAGACCAGAGAGCAGAGCAAAAGGGCTGTTACCAGAAAAAACCGGGGCGAGATAATCTGCAAGCCATAGTAGACCATGGTAGGGATAATGCCCCCAGCCATCCAGGCAGCAATAAGGACGCCGATGGACATGATGATCAGCAGGGCGGGCAGCGCTGGGGTAATGGCGCTGGTAATGCCCTCCAGCATGTCCTGCCAAGAGAAGCGGTGCAGGGCGCCCAGCAGGGCAGCCAGAGCTGCCGCGATCAAAAGAGGCACGTGGGGCGCGCTGCCCAGCAAGGCGGTAAAGGTGACCACTAGGGCAATCAGCAGGACAAACATAGTCACTGCCGGCCAGAAGCCCACTGGACGGGACGTTTGCTTTTGAGTTTCCATGAGGTATTTCCTCCCAGTAAAAGTATACTGATTTAGTTTACCATTTTGGTTAGGGGGAGTCAATAGAAGAATGGACGTAAGTGGCAGAAGCTAAGGGTTCCACAGTAAGGAAAAGAAGAGGGACGCAATATAAAGTTTGGTCCACTTTTTCAAAAGCGGCAGGGGTTCAGAAGGTAAAGCCCCCGGCCTCCGGAGACCGCTCGGCTTGGCGGCAAGACCGTAACTTTCCACAGAATTATTCTGGAAAATTTGTGAAAGAAATTTGTTGACTTAAGAGAAAATCTGTTGTAGAATTTATGTCCTGCCCTTTGTGAAGGGTGATTAAAAAAATAACTATAAATTGCAAAAAGAAGGGAGTGTTCTGCATGATTGAAGTAAAGGACCTGCGAAAAAACTTTCGGGTGGCAAGGCGGGGCGCGGGCTTTGCTCAGGCGGCAAAGGCGCTGTTCCACCGGGAGTATGACCTGATCCATGCCCTGGACGGCGTCAGCTTTTCCATCCGGGATGGGGAGATGGTGGGGTACATAGGTCCTAATGGCGCGGGGAAGAGCAGCACCATCAAAATTCTCAGCGGTATCCTTACCCCGGACAGCGGCCAGTGTCTGGTAAACGGCCGGGTCCCCTGGAAGGAGCGCACCCGCCATGTGCGGGAGATCGGCGTAGTGTTTGGCCAACGCACCCAGCTGTGGTGGGACGTGCCCGTCATCGACTCCTTCGAGCTGCTGAAGGATATCTATTCCATTCCTCCCGAGACGTACCGGAAAAACGTGGACGAGCTCACCCAGCTTTTAGACCTGGGCGATCTGCTGCGTACCCCGGCACGGATGCTGTCCCTGGGCCAGCGGATGCGCAGTGAGATAGCCGGGTCTCTGCTCCACAGCCCCAAGCTGCTGTTTTTGGACGAGCCTACCATTGGCTTGGACGCGGTCTCCAAGCTGGCGGTGCGGGAGTTTATCCGGCGGCTGAACCAGGAGCGCTGCACCACCGTGCTGCTGACCACCCACGACATGCAGGACATCGAGGCCCTGGCCAGCCGGATTCTCCTCATCGGTAAAGGAAAGATCCTGCTGGACGGGGGCCTGGAGGACATCCGCCGGGGCGGGGAGCAGATTGACGAGACCGTGGCCCAGCTGTACAAAAAGTTCGACGTGTGAGGTGGGCGTCATGAAAAAATACCTGTCTTTTTTCCGGCTGCGCTTCATTATGGGCCTGCAATACCGGGCCGCGGCCCTGGGGGGCCTGGTGTGCCAGTTTTTTTGGGGCGCTATGGCTATTTTGGCCTTTAAGGCTTTTTACGAGAGCGACCCGGCGGCGTTTCCCATGAGTATGCAAGCTGTTTCTAGCTACATATGGCTTCAACAGGCCTTTTTGCTGCTTCTAACTCTCAACGGCATGGACGGCGAATTCTTTAACGTGATACAAAGCGGCAATGTGGCCTACGAGCTGTGCCGCCCGGTGGACGTGTACGGCATGTGGTTCACCCGCCAGGCGGCCACCCGGTTCTCCAACGCCATGCTGCGGTGCGTGCCGCCCCTGCTGGTGGCCCTGTTGATTCCCGCGCCCTACGGCCTGGGGGCTCCGGCGGGGCTGGGGGCGTTTTTGTGGTTTGTTCTCTCCTTGTCCCTGGCTACAGGGGTGGTCACAGCTTTTTGCATGATCGTGTACATGATCACCTTCCACACCATTTCTCCCCGAGGGGTACGGCTGATAGCCATAGGCGTGGCGGACTTCCTCAGCGGAGACATTGTCCCCCTACCTTTTTTCCCGGACGCGGTCCGCCGAGTGGTGGAGCTGCTGCCCTTCTCGGCTATGGTGAATGTGCCTTTGCGCATCTACAGCGGGGACCTGTGGGGAGAGGAAATGCTGCGGCTGGTGGCCCTGCAAGCCTTTTGGATTGTGGCTCTGGTGGCGGCGGGCAAGCTCTTAGAGAAAATAGAACTCAAACGCGTAGTGGTACAGGGGGGATAAGAGAATGCTTCGGCTGTATAAAAAATACTTTTCCATTCATTTAAAGAGCGTTATGCAGTACAAGGGCTCCTTTTTCGCCACAGTGGTCGGGTCCTTTCTCACCAACTTCACGGTGTTTTTGGGGATTTTCTTCATGTTCCAGCGCTTTCACACAGTAAAGGACTTTACGTATGAGCAGGTAATGCTCTGCTACGGCTTTACGCTCATGGGCTTTGCCGTTGCCCAGATGTTCGCTTCGGGGTTCAAGGTGTTTGACAGCATGATTGCCAACGGAGAGTTCGACCGCATTCTCTGCCGCCCCCGCAACGAGATCTTCCAGGTACTAGCCTACCGCATCGACTTTGTACGCATAGGTATGCTGTTGCAGGGCGTTGTCATGCTGATTTACGGCCTTTGCAGCTGCCATGTGGACTGGAACTTCCCCCGGGTGCTGACAGCCATTTTCATGGTAATAGGCGGAATAGTGCTGTTCTCGGCGCTGTTCCTGCTGGACGGGGCCATCGCTTTTTTTACCTTGCAGGGGCTGGAGTTTATGAATGTGTTTACCTACGGGGCCGTGGAGCACGGCAAGTACCCCTGGGGAATTTACGGCCGGGGGATGCTGCTGTTCTGTACTTTTGTGGTGCCCTACGCCCTGGTGCAGTACTATCCGCTGCTGTACCTTTTAGGGCGAAGGGAGGACCCCTGGTGCATCTTTTTACCGCTGATAGCCTGCCTGTTTGCCGTGCCCTGCTGGGTGGTGTGGCGCATCGGCGTGCGGAGTTATAAGTCTACAGGATCTTGAGGATGTGGGACCCGCAAAAGTTTTGGGAGAAGAACCCATTTACAACATTGCCTAAAGGAGGCATCGTCATGCTAGAAACCAAAGACCTGATTTTGGACAAAGGCCGGCAAGAGGACTGGCAGGCCATGTACCACAACGTCTGGTCCCGCCCAGAGAGCTTCCGCTACATGATACTGGAGTGCAGCCTTGACGAGGCCGAGGCCCAGGACCGGATGCGCCGGACCATTGAGTTCCAAAAGAGCCACGACACCTATACGGTGTATTTACGTTCTACCCACCAGGCCATTGGGTTTGCCGGAGTAGAACAGGTGAGCCCGGATACCTGGCAGGAGGTGGGGATTTGCCTGGGGCCGGACTTTGTAGGCCGGGGCTTTGGAAAACAGATTGTACAATGTCTCTTGGCATATGTTAAGAGCCTGGGAGCTCGGGAATTCCTCTACTCTACCTGGGAGGAGAACACAGCGTCCATTGCCCTGGCAAAAGCCATGGGATTTACGCCGGTCAGCCAAGA
Organism: Acutalibacter sp.; assembly: GCA_022801475.1. Lineage (GTDB taxonomy): Bacteria > Bacillota > Clostridia > Oscillospirales > Acutalibacteraceae > Acutalibacter. The sequence goes on from JAAWSH010000115.1 coordinate 4,402, forward strand.
GCCCATGACCCGGCCTCATGATGGCCAGGCCTACACCCTTTTGAAATTCAAGCTGGCATTGTGAGGGTGAGAGAAAATAAAAAGAGAGCCGGACCTTGGAAGGCCTGGCTCCCTATAGAATCGTTTCAGAAACGGCGTGGCCTGCGGGCGATGCCGTTCCTTCGTTTATCCGGTAAGAATGAGGAATCAACCCCCACCAGGAGTGATAGGAACGCTTTATCTGTCATGTCTGCTGGAGACTGGAGGGAAGGGTTAGCGGTCGAAATGTGTTGAGACGTCCTTTAAGTAGTCAATAATAGGCAGATGCTGGGGGCACATCTCCTGGCACTGGCCACATGCAACGCAGTCCGCTGCCTTTCCAAAGGTTCTGGCCAAATTCTTATAAACATTAAAGTTTGCGGTCCAGCCTTTTTCCTCCAGATGATCCCGCATGTCCTCATTATACAGGGAAAAATATTGGGGAATAGCAATCTTCTGGGGGCAGCCCTCGGTACAGTAAGAGCAACCAGTACAAGGCACGGCAATTTGGCTGTTGATAATCTCCGCTGCTTTGGCCACCAGGGCCTTCTCCTGGTCGTTGAGAGGCTGAAAATCCTCCATATAGCTTAGGTTGTCCTCCATCTGGTCCAGGCGGCTCATGCCAGAGAGCACCATCTTGACCCCCGGCAGACCAGCGGCAAAGCGAATGGCCCAGGAGGCGGGGGAAGCCTTGGGATTGTGGGCCTGGAACAACTGCTCCACCTGGGCGGGTACCTTTGCCAGGGTACCGCCTTTTACAGGCTCCATCACAATAATGGGCGTGTTATGTTTTACAGCCACTTCATAGCATAGTCTGGACTGTACCCACTGGCTTTCCCAGTCTAGGTAGTTAATTTGCAGCTGGACAAACTCCAGGAAGGGGTATTTTGCAAGAATTTCCTCCAGCAGCTCTGCCGGACCATGGAAGGAAACGCCAATGGACCGGACCATCCCCTGGGCTTTCTTTTCCTGTAGCCAGCGGAAGCAATCGAACTGCTCATATTTTGGATAGCTGCCCGGCTCAATGCCGTGGAGCATATAGTAGTCAAAATACCCGGCGCCGGTTTTTTCTAATTGTTCTTCCAGCACCTTGTCCCGCTCCTCCAAAGAGTTGAAGAAGCCGGAGTGCAGCTTGGTGGTTAGGGTAAAGCTATCCCGGGGGTAGCGCTCCACCAGTGCTTTTTTAACAGTGGGCTCGCTCTGAAAGCCACAGTACATCCAGGCAGTGTCAAAGTAAGTGAAGCCCCTTTTTATAAAAAGGTCCACCATCTGCTTTACCTGTTCTAGGTCAATGTCCCCGGCATTAGCGGGGCTGTTGGTAGGCAGCCGCATTAAACCAAATCCTAATTTTTTCATAACAGAACTCCTCTCCGTACTTTTTTGTAAATTATATAATTTAGAGCAAGCTCAAGTCAAGTCCTTTTTCCG
>JAAWSH010000116.1 GCA_022801475.1 Acutalibacter sp.
TGCCTCATCGACAGCGGCGGGGATAAAGATGCGGGGAAAAAGATCAAGCGGGTGCTGGACAGCCAGGGCTGGACCCTAACAGCCATCTATAACACCCACTCCAACGCCGACCACATTGGCGGCAACGGGTACCTGCAACAGCAGACCGGCTGCCAGGTCTTTGCGCCGGGCATTGAGTGCGCTTTTACCTGCCACCCGGTGCTGGAGCCGGCTTTTTTGTACGGCGGCTTCCCTATGAAGGAGCTGCGGCACAAATTTCTTATGGCCCAGGAGAGCCGCGCCCGCCCCCTGGACCCAGAGCGACTGCCCGGGGGCCTGCGGGCTGTGCCTCTGCCCGGACATTTTTTTCATATGGTGGGCTTTGCCACCCGGGACCATGTGATGTATTTGGCCGACTGCCTTTCCAGCCGGGAGACGCTGGAAAAGTATAAGGTCAGTTTTATTTATGATGTGGCCGCTTACCTGGACACCTTGGAACAGGTGAAGGCCATGAAGGCGTCCCTGTTTGTACCATCCCACGCCCCGGTAACAGAGGATATTGGGGAGCTGGCCCAGTACAACATGGACAAAACCACGGAATTGGGGGAGACCATCGCGGGTCTTTGTAAAGAGCCCAGCAGCTTTGAGGAAGTTTTGTCAAAGCTATGCGGGCTGCTTGACATAGAGCTGAACGTTCAGCAGTACGCCCTGGTGGGCAGCACGGTGCGCTCATTTTTGTCCTGGTTAAAGGACCAGGGAAGGCTAACAGTGCGGTTTGCCGGAGGCCGTATGCTGTGGAGGATGGTATAGGCGGCAAAGGGCCGTGAATGGAGGACTTATGAATACCAAAAATACGCCCCGCTTGGAGACGGAGCGGCTGATACTAAGAAGGTTTACGGAGGATGACCTGGAGGCGATTTTCAGCATTTTTAGCGACAAGGAAGTGAACACCTATCTGCCCTGGTATCCAGTGGAGACCATGGAGCAGGCCCAGGAGCTGTATGTTCGGCGCTACGCCCAGCTGTATAGCCAGCCAAAGGGCTATGGCTATGCGGTGTGCATGAAAACCGACGACCGGCCGGTGGGCTATGTGGAGGTGAGCGCTGGGGAAGGCCACGACATGGGCTATGGGCTGCGGCGGGAGTTCTGGCGGCAGGGCATTGCTACCGAGGCCTGCCGGGCGGTGATGGACCAGCTGCGGGCAGATGGCGTGCAGTATGTAACGGCGACCCACGACACCGACAACCCCCGCAGCGGCCGGGTGATGCGCCGCCTGGGCATGACCTACAAGTACTCCTATATGGAGCAGTGGCAGCCCAAAGATATCTGGGTGCTGTTCCGCATGTACCAGATGAACCTGGATGGCAACGACAGCCGGGTATACAGGGGGTACTGGAACCAACACCCGCAGCACTACATAGAGGACTTTAGCGAATAAGAAAAGACCGGCGTCCTTCCTCAAAAGGGAACGCCGGTCTTTTTTGCAGTGGACGCGCTTGAAAATCGGTATGGCCGCGCCGTAGCTGGGGTAAAGGGGGATCTTAACTTATGCGTTTGAGTTTTGAGCAGCATTTGGGCGTTAAAAAAGACGCTGGGCGGCTGGAGAGGCAGAGGCCGGCCAAGAGGCCTGTTTTCGGCTATTCCTGGGAAAAGCCGGGCAGCAGTTTCTTCCGCCGGACAAAGTAATACCCAAAGCCCGCCAGGTCTGCCAGCACCCAGCCAATGGGCACAGACCACCAGATGCCGGTTACGCCAATGGCCGTCACGGCCGAGAGGCTGTGAGCCAGGGCCACCCGCAGGCCCAGGGAGACTACGGTTAGCACCACAGACATACCTGGGCGGCCCAGGGCCCGGTAGAGGCCGTACAGCAAAAAGAGGAACCCAATGCCCCAGTAGAAAGCCCCCTCAATGCGAAGGTACCGCACGCCCTGGGCTATAATCTCTGTCTCCGCCGGGTCCACAAAGAGCCCCATCAGCTGTGGGGCAAACAGACAAACCAGGCCCGAAACCCCCAGGCAAAAGACCAGGGCGGCCAGCACCGCGCCCCGAAACCCGGCCTGAATACGCCGGCGCTGGCCGGCCCCGTAGTTTTGGGCAGTATAGGTGGAAAAGGCGTTGCCAAAGTCCTGCACAGGCATGTAGGCAAAGGCATCGATCTTCACCGCTGCGGCAAAAGCCGCCATTACCGCTGGACCAAAGCTGTTGACAATGCCCTGTACCAGCAGAATGCCCAGGTTCATCACCGACTGCTGTAGGCAGGTGAGCACTGAAAAGCTGGCGATCTGCCGCACGCAGTTCCAGCCGACCCGGCGCTGGGCCCGGGTCATTTTCAGGCAGGGCAGCCGCAGCAAAGAATAAATGGCAATGCCCACCCCAGATACATATTGGGCAATCACTGTGGCCCAGGCCGCTCCGGCCGGCCCCCACCGTAGCCCAAGAACAAACCAGAGGTCCAGGCCAATGTTCAAAAAGGCGGAGGCACCTAAAAACACCAGGGGCGTTACCGAGTTTCCCAAGGCACGCAGCAAAGAGGCAAAGTAATTATATAGAAAGGTGGCGAAAATGCCGCAGAAAATCACCCAGAGGTAGGCCCGCATATGGCCCCAAACCTGGTCTGGCACCTGCATGAACCACTTTATACCCTCTAGACACAGAAACGCCGCCAGATTCAAGACCAGAGTGAGAGCCAAAATAAGCAGAAAAGAGGCGCATATGGCCTCTTGCAGCCCCCGCTGGTCCCGCTGGCCGAAACGGATAGAAAAAAGAGTCCCGCTGCCCATGCAAAGGCCCAGAAGAATGGAGGTGAGAAAGGTCATCAGCGTAAAAGAGGAGCCCACCGCCGCCAGGGTATCGGGCCCCAAAAATTTGCCGACAATAAGGGTGTCCGCGATGTTATAGCACTGCTGCAAAAGGTTGCCCAACACCATGGGCACGGCAAAGCGCAGCATAGAGCGTACCGCCGGCCCCCGGGTCATGTCCATAGCCATAAAAAAGCCTCCTTAGGAATATGCTTATAGTACCAGTATAGTACCAGAGAACAGGTGGAAAGTCAATGAGGGGCGCGCTGCCTCTTTTGTGCAAAATTTTGGGCTTGCAAAACCACGCCGCGTAGTGTATTATTAGCATAAGTAATCGTCGGCTTTTTAGCTTTGCCGCGGATAACGAGGAAGGATGTGTGTTCCAATGCAAAAAAGTATTAAAAGAACCGTTGCCATTCGGGTGGTGGCAGTACTGGTCTCTACACTGCTGTTCAGTTTCATGACCACCTTTAACATTTTTAGGATACAGGCCACCCAGGCAAAGGCTTCTCAGGCCAACGCCCTGCTGGACCGGGCGGAAAAGGCGGAAACCGCCCACTACAAGTGGGTAACGAACTTGAGTAACGCCCTGTATGCCGGCACTGAGTTTACCGGCAGTATCGACCCCTCTACTTGTGCTTTGGGCCAGTGGCTGTACGGCGAAGCGGGAACCGACGACCAGGATATTCTGGCTCTGCGTTCTCAGCTGGAGCCCCTGCACAAGGAACTGCATGAGTCCGCCACCTACGTACTGGATTTGCTGAAGACAGACCCCCAGGCGGCCACCAGCTATTTTCAAGAGACCATTCATGGCAATTTGAGCACCTTAGTGGGTCTTTTAGATCAAGTGATCGAGCGTAGCAGCGCCCTTAGTCAAGAAAGCGCCGCCCAGATGGAGAATACAGCCGTAACCATGCACATAACTTCAGGGGTGTGTCTGGCGCTGGCGTTGTTCTGCCTGATTGGCCTGATCCTCTATGTGATCAAGCGGGTGGTGGAGCCCATCCTTAGCATTACCGAGAGCAGCAAGGTGCTGCAAGAGGGTAAGCTGGAGCTAAAGTTTAACTACAGCTCCAAGGATGAGCTGGGCCAGCTGGCCAGCACCCTGGAGCATTCTATGGGACTGATTGAGAGCTATGTGACAGACATCAACAGCATTCTGGACCGGGTCTCTCAGGGAGACTTTGATGTGAGTACCAGCGCGGACTACATAGGAGATTTTCGCTCGATTCAGGCTTCTATCGACAGCTTTACCAGCACCCTTTCCGGGGCTTTAGGCGCCATTGCCCAGGCGGAGCAGCGCATTTCTGCCAACGCCGACCAGCTGGCCAGCAGCTCTCAGTCTCTGGCTCAGGGGGCTACGGAACAGGCCAGCTCGGTACAGGAGCTGTATGCCACCTTGGATGACCTTTCCAAGAGCGCCAAGCAGAACGTGCAGACCGCCGGGGAAGCCCAGGCCCGCGCCACGATGACCGGCCAGCAGGTGGCTGCCAGCAGCGAGCAAATGAAACAAATGGTGGCTGCCATGGAGGACATCAGCGGTACTTCCCAGCAGATTGGGCAAATCATTGCCACCATTGAAAATATTTCCTTCCAGACGAACATTCTGGCCTTGAATGCGGCGGTAGAGGCGGCACGGGCTGGCGAGGCCGGAAAGGGCTTTGCTGTGGTAGCCGGCGAGGTACGTAACCTGGCGGCCCAGTCCGATCAGGCGGCCAAGGCCACCAAGGAACTGATTGACAACTGCGTGGAGGCCGCTGGGCGCGGCAGCCAGATTGTGGGCGGGGTCTCTGCCGAGCTGCAAAAGACCCTGGAGCTGGTGACCCGTTCCAACGAGGACATCGGCGTGATTGCCGACGCTGTGCGGGGCGAAGCGGAGTCCATTATGCAGGTCACCGAGGGCATTGGCCAGATCTCCGCAGTGGTGCAGACCAACTCGGCCAGCAGCGAGGAGTCCGCGGCCGTTAGCACAGAGCTGTTCAGCCAGGCCAATTTGCTAAAGGGCGAGGTCAGCAAGTTCCGGATGAAGAAATAAAAAAGCGGGAAGCGATCTTTCGTTATACCCGCAGATACCGGCTTTCGCGGGTCCCAAAACAGATGCTTAAGGCAAAGAATGCTTAAAAACAGGAGGAGGTCTACCTATGTCTCAAATGATGGACGCCCTGGTAAAGCCCGTTGCGGGCCCAGGACTGGAGCTTCGCCAGGTGCCGGCGCCCCAGCCAGGGCCAGGGCAGGTCCTGATTAAAGTGCACAAAACCGCTATCTGCGGCACGGATGTCCACATTTACAACTGGGACCCCTGGGCCCGGGAGCACATCCGGCCCCCTATGGTCATTGGCCACGAGTATGTGGGCGAGGTGGCCCAGCTGGGCGCGGGGGTAGAGGGCCTGCACGTGGGCCAGCGGGTTAGCGGCGAGGGACATATTACCTGCGGCCGCTGCCGGAACTGCCACACCGGAAACATCCAGTGGTGCAAAGACACCCAGGGTGTGGGCGTGGACCGGGACGGGGCCTTTGCCCAGTATGTGTGCATTCCCCAAAGTAATGTAATTATCATTGACGAGAGCCTGCCCGAAGAGGTGGTGGCTTTCTTCGACGCCTTTGGCAATGCCACCCACACAGCCCTAATGTGGGACTTGGTGGGAGAGGACGTACTGATTACCGGCGCGGGGCCCATTGGAATCATTGCCGCCGGGGTGTGCAAGTACGCCGGGGCCCGCCGGGTGGTGATTACAGACGTAAACGAGTACCGGCTGGACCTGGCCCGAAAGATGGGCGCGGACGCGGCAGTGAACGTAAAGACCGAGGACCTGCCCAGTGTGATGAGCAAGCAGGGCCTGGTAGAGGGCTTCGACATTGGTCTGGAGATGAGCGGAAACGGCGCGGCCTTGACCCAAATGATTTCTGTGATGCGAAACGGCGGCAAGATTAGCCTTTTGGGTATTTCTAACGAGCCCGTGCCCATGAACATGAACGGCATTATTGGCAAGGGGCTTACTTTACAGGGGATTTACGGCCGGAAGATGGATAACTGGCACCAGATGAGCTACATGGTCCAGGGCGGCCTG
>JAAWSH010000260.1 GCA_022801475.1 Acutalibacter sp.
ACTCTTTATTTATTAAATTCTACAATCTACAGCTTAGCTTTTTGGGGCGGCGTAAAAATTATCATTAGGTTCGCTGCCAGGAAACTTACACATAGTGGCCACTTTGCTTACCACAAAGCACAGAACAAAGGAAACCACCATAGCTAAGCATGCATACACGGGGCCGTTGGGAGTAGTAAATCCAGAAAGGACCGCTGGTAGAAACGCAGTGAGGAAACCGCCCAGCATACCTGCCCAGGCGCCTGCACGGTTAATGCCCTTCCAATACAGAGAGAGCAGGTAAGGGGCTAAGAAAGAACCAGAAATGATCCCCCAGGAGTAAGACATCATTTCCAAGATTGGTGTAGGATAGTTTGCAATAAAGTAGCTGAGGACCACAAAGGCCAGACATAAAATTCGCGTGAAAGCGGCCAGGTTTTTGTCATCCATTTTTTTTGCCAGGTTAGACTTGACCAGGTCCATTGAGACCGTAGAGCAAGCTGTTAGGGTAATGCTGGAAAGAGTAGAGACTGAGGCGGAGATAAGCAGAACCAGAATAACGCCAATCAATAGGTTGGGCAGACCGGCGGAGTCCAGCATTAGGGGGACAATAAAGTCTTTGCCGCCTTCTGGCATGGTCTCGCCGAAAAACAGATGGGACAGTGAACCAATAAAATACCCGCCTCCGGCCACCAGCAGGGCGAACACAGTGGAAATAACAGTACCCCGGCGGACCTCTTGCTTGTCGCGGATGCCATAATACTTATGTACCATCTGGGGCAGGCCCCAGGTGCCAAAGCTGGTCATCAGCAGGGTAGAGACCAGAGCCACGGCGGACCCAGCGGGCAGGGGGGCCATCTCGTGGGACTTCATATACTCCATCATGTTGGAAAGACCTGTGGCAAGGCCGCCTACTTGAGGGGAAAGCACCACCAGAACAATCAGGGCGGAAACACCGATCATCATAACAAACCCCTGAATAAAGTCTGCCTTTAAGGTGGCAATGTAACCACCCAGCACCAGCAGCATGGCCGAGGCAATGGCAATAATTACCATGCAGACCTGCTCGTTAATGCCTAGAATTACCGAGCAGACGCTGGTAAGCCCCTTATAAACAGACGCGGAGTAGGGGATAAGAAATAGAAAAATCACTACGCAGGAAAACAGCCGCATCCCCGGGCTTTGAAAACGCTTTTCAAAGAGCTGAGGCATGGATTTAATATCATGGCGGCGGGTGTATTCTCGGGTGCGGTTCGCCAGCACCAACCAGGCCAACAATGAGCCAAAAACAGCGTTGCCCAAGCCCACCAACACACTCCAGAGGCCGTAGCTCCACCCAGAGCCGCCGGAATAGCCAATAAACATAACTGCCGAGAAGTAGGCAGTGCCGTAAGAGAGCGCGGAAATCCAGGCGCCCGCGCTACGTCCGCCTACTGTAAACGCGGACATGTCATTACCTTTGCGGGAATAGAGAATGCCCACAGCCAGCATAAAAATGGCATAGATACCTATAACAATCCAGATAGTAAGTTGCTTGTCCATTGTCCACTCCTTTTAACAAGTTAACGCATCAACTTGCAAAATTTTTTTGACCGTTTCAAATTTTACCATGGTTTTCATGAGAACACAAGAGGAAATTCACAAAAAATTCATTTTTTTGCCCTGGGAAAACGAATTACCTTGTGTTGACTCTTGCAAAATATGGGATATGTGCTATAATGAACCCATTGCTATAGGCAAGTGGCCGCACTGAAAATGAGAGTGTGCTGGTACCAGTATTTTTGCCTGGAAAGGCCGCGCTGGCAGGTCTTTACCAAGATTTTATATAGGAAGAGGGAGTTTTGTTATGGGAGCAGTAAGAACACGGTTTGCGCCAAGTCCCACGGGGTTTATGCATGTGGGGAATCTGCGCACAGCGCTTTATGCCTATTTAGTGGCTAAGAGTCAGGGGGGACAGTTTGTCTTGCGCATTGAGGACACAGACCAGGAGCGTTTGGTAGAGGGCGCGGTAGAGGTGATATACAAAACGCTTCAGCAGGTGGGACTGCGACATGACGAAGGCCCGGATGTAGGCGGCGCATACGCTCCTTATATCCAAAGCCAACGCATGGGCTTTTATAAGCCCTATGCGGAGCAGATGGTGAAGGAGGGCAAGGCTTACTACTGCTTTTGCACTAAGGAGCGGCTGGAGGGCCTGCATACCGATGGGTTTGGCGGATACGACCGCCACTGCCGGGAGCTGCCTCAAGAGGAGGTGCGGCGGCTGCTAGAGGCCGGCACGCCTTATGTGATCCGGCAAAAAGTTCCTTTGGAGGGGGCCACCACCTTTTCCGATACGGTGTTTGGGGACATCACCATTGAGAATAAAGAAATTGAGGATCAGGTGCTGCTAAAGGCGGACGGCTACCCTACCTACAATTTTGCCAACGTGATTGACGACCACCTGATGGGCATTACCCATGTAGTCCGGGGCTGCGAGTACCTGACCTCTACTCCCAAATATAATCTGCTCTATGAAGCCTTTGGCTGGGAGATTCCCACCTACATCCATTTGCCTCTGATTATGGGTAAGAATGAGGATGGCAGTGTTTCCAAGCTCTCCAAGCGCCATGGCTCTACCAGTTTTGAGGGGCTGGCTGCTGATGGCTACCTGCCCCAGGTTATCACGAACTATATCGCCCTGCTGGGTTGGTGCCCAAAGGATAACCAAGAGGTGTTTACCCTGGAGGAGCTGGTAGAGCGGTTCTCTGTGGATGGTATTAGCAAATCCCCGGCGGTATTCGATTATGATAAGCTCAACTGGTTTAACGGAGAGTATATCAAGGCTATGGGAGAAGAATCTTTCCGCTCCCAGGCTATGCCCTATTATCAAGAGGTTTTTGGCGATGCAGAGAAGCCTTGGCCGGTACTGGACGCCATTTTGCGGGCCCGGCTGACTAAATTTAACCAGATTCCAGAGCTGCTGGGCTTCTTCAAAGAGTTGCCGGATTACCCGACGGAGTTCTTTGTGAACAAAAAGAGCAAGACCAACTTAGAAAACTCTCCAGAGATGTTAAAGGCAGCGCTGGGCGTATTGGAGCAGCTTCCTTGCTGGGAGCTAGACGCCATACACGAAGCTTTAATGGAATTGGCTCAGACCCTGGGTGTGAAGAATGGCACTTTGCTGTGGCCGGTGCGCATTGCGGCAGCGGGCACATTGGTGACCCCAGGCGGCGCCATGGAGATATTGGCCGTGCTGGGCCGGGAAGAGGCCCTGGGCAGGCTGCGGGCCGGCCTGGAAAAGCTGGTGGGGTGAACCATGATTATAACAAAAACCCAACGGCTGGAGCTGAAGCCTATGGCGGACGGAGACCGGGACGCCGTGGTGGAGATATTGAAAGACGATGTGGTCAAAAAGACCTATATGGTGCCGGATATCGACAGCGAAGAGCTGGCAGACCGGCTGTTCCGGCGGCTGCGGGACCTTTCCCAAAGCCCAGAGCACTATACGGCGGGCATCTACCGGGATGGGGACCTGATTGGCTTTATCAATGATGTGGAGCTAGAGCGAGGTCGGGTATAGCTGGGGTATGCTCTGCATCCCCGCTGCTTTGGACAAGGCTATGCCACCGAGGCGTTCCGAGCGGCGGTGGAGGCCTTGCTCGGTCAAGGGATTCAAGAGGTCTGCGCCGGAGCTTTTGAGGAAAATGCAGCCAGCTTTCGGGTCATGGAAAAGGCCGGTCTTTCCCGCACCCGGCGGGAAGAGGACATTGCCTACCGGGGTAAGACCCATCATTGCATATACTATTCTATAAGCGCATAGAACATTTTTATATCCTAGAGAAAGAGGGAACTGAAAATATGAGTGAGAATAAGATAGACAGCGCAGAGGTAGTCAGCACCAATTTTATTGACGATTTTGTTAAGGAGGACATGGCCCCTGGCGGGCGTACCGCTGGGATGCAGGTGCATACTCGTTTTCCTCCTGAACCGAACGGCTACCTGCATATTGGTCACGCCAAGGCTATTTATGTAGACTTTGGCACAGCGGAGCGCTTTGGCGGCATCTGCAACCTGCGTATGGACGACACCAACCCCACCAAAGAGGATGTGGAGTATGTTAACGCTATTAAGGAGGACATCCATTGGCTGGGCTATGACTGGGAGGACCGGTTTTACTACGGCTCCGACTTCTTTGAGGAGATGTACAAAGGGGCCGAGGAGCTCATTGAAAAGGGCTTGGCCTATGTGTGCGAGCTGACTCAGGAGCAGATGCGGGAGATGCGCGGTGATCTAACCACTCCCGCCAAAAGCCCGTATCGGGACCGGCCTCGGGAAGAAAGTCTTGATCTGTTTCGCCGGATGAGGGCTGGGGAGTTCGAGGATGGCCGCATGACTTTGCGGGCAAAGATCGACCTGGCTTCCGGCAACTTTAACATGCGGGACCCAGTGATCTACCGGATCAATCACACCCGTCATCACAGAACCGGGGATCAGTGGTGCATTTACCCCATGTACGACTATGCCCATCCCTTTGAGGACGCTATGGAGCACATCACCCACTCCCTGTGCAGCCTAGAGTTTGAGGATCACCGGCCCTTCTACGACTGGGTGATTCAGAACGTAACTTTACCCTCTAAGCCCCGGCAGATCGAGTTTGCCCGGCTGGGCATTACCAACACTGTGATGAGCAAACGAAAGCTGCGTACTCTGGTGGAGGACGGATATGTGGATGGCTGGGATGATCCCCGTATGCCCACCCTCTGCGGTTTACGCCGGCGGGGCTATACGCCTGAGGCCATCCGAAACTTCTCGGTGAGGAACGGTGTGTCTAAGGCCGCGTCCACAGTGGAGTATGCCTTTTTGGAGTATTGTCTGCGGGAGGACCTGAACGAGACAGCTCAGCGGGTCATGGCGGTGCTGGACCCGGTAAAACTGGTGATTACCAATTACCCGGAGGACAGGACCGAGACTTTCATGGTAGAGAACAACCCCAACCGTCCTGAGGATGGGGAACGGGAGGTCAGCTTTTCTCGGGAACTATGGATAGAGGCCGAGGACTTTTTGCCCCAGCCAGTGCCCAAGTATAAGCGCCTGTACCCCGAGGGACCGGAGTGCCGGTTGAAGGGAGCATATATTGTAAAGTGTACCGGCTACGAAGCTGACGAGACAGGGCGCATCACCTGTGTTTATGGAGAATACGACCCCAATAGCCGGGGCGGCGACCCTGCTGATGGCCGGAAGATAAAGGGAGCTACTCTGCACTGGGTGGACGCAAAGACAGCCTTGGATGCCGAGGTGCGGGTGTACGACAATTTGTTTACAGTGGAAAACCCCGACGAGGGGAACTTCTTAGACTATTTGAGCTCCGACTCTCTACAGGTCCTTACAGGCTGTAAGCTGGAAGCGGCCTTGAAAACAGCCAAGCCAGGGGAGAGCTATCAGTTTATGAGACAGGGCTATTTCTGTGTAGACAACAAAGACAGTACCCCAGAGCATCTGGTGTTCAACCGTTCTGTTAAGCTGAAAGACAGCTTTAAGCCGGGAAAATAGAGTGAAAAGCCTCTGGGACACAAGTTCCCAGAGGCTTTTTGACACGAGATTGTCACCTGACAGCAGAAAATATAGTTGACAATTAGTGGCGCCACATGCTATTATGCAAATAGGGCAAAATGGCGTACGCATCCATAAGTTTTGCCAGTAGATCAAAGCATCTCTAGAGGGATTAAAAGACTATGTGCAAAAAGATTCACTTGGTGAAACACAGACCTGTGGTAAAAATCAAGCTATGGTTTGCTAAACCTCATCAGGTGATTCAGTGTCAGGGCAATGTGTTGGGTACTCAATCGTTTTAAGAGAGGAAGTGCAAAAATGA
>JAAWSH010000117.1 GCA_022801475.1 Acutalibacter sp.
ATGAGCAGAAGTCTGAAAAAAGGACCTTTCGTACAGCCCGTGCTGCTGAAAAGGATCCAGGCTATGAACGAGGCTGGGGAGAAGAAGATCGTAAAGACCTGGAGCAGAGCCTCCATGATCTTCCCGGACTTTGTGGGCCATACCATTGCAGTGCATGACGGCCGCAAACATGTGCCGGTATATATTACCGAGGACATGGTGGGCCACAAGCTGGGCGAGTTCGCCCCCACCAGGACCTTTAAGGGCCACACCGGCAGCAAGACCGGCAAGTAAGAGAAAGGAGAGTGCAAGATAATGGAAGCGAAAGCAACGCTGAACTATGCCCGCATCTCTCCCCGCAAGGTGGGCCTGGTGCTGGATCTGATCCGCAATAAACCGGTAGATCTGGCGGAAGCGATTTTGGCAAACACCCCCAAGGCCGCCTGCGAGGACCTGCAAAAGCTTTTGAAGTCCGCTGTTTCCAACGCGGAGATCAATAACCAAATGGACAAAGGCAGCCTGTATGTCTCCAAGTGCTTCGTCACCCCGGGGCCTATTCTTAAGAGAATCCGCCCTGTGCGCAAGGGCCAGGCCAACAGGATTTTGAAGCGGACCAGCCACATTACCATTGTGGTGGCGGAGAAAGAGTAAGAGGAGGAAAATCATGGGTCAAAAAGTCAATCCCCACGGCCTTCGCGTGGGTGTTATCAAAGACTGGGATTCCCGCTGGTTTGCCAAGGACAACGTGTTTGGAGACACGCTGGTGGAGGACTACAACCTGCGCAAGACCTTGAAGAAGCAGCTGTACCAGGCGGGTATTCCGAAAATAGAGATTGAGCGCGACGCCTCTAAGGTGCGCATCCACATCCACTGTGCAAAGCCCGGCATGGTCATTGGCAAGGGCGGCACAGAGATTGAGAAGCTGCGCCAGCAGTGTGAGAAGATGCTGAAGAAGCCCGTGGTCATCAACATCGTAGAGGTACGCCAGCCCGACATGAACGCCCAGCTGGTGGCAGAGAACATCGCCTCTCAGCTAGAGCGCCGCATCTCCTTCCGCCGGGCCATGAAGGGCTGCATTGGCCGCAGCATGCGCCTGGGCGCCAAGGGTATTAAGACCAAGGTTTCCGGCCGTTTGGGCGGCGCGGAAATTGCCCGCAGCGAAGAGTACCACGACGGCACCATCCCCCTGCAAACCCTGCGGGCGGATATTGATTATGGCTTTGCCGAGGCAAACACCACCTACGGCCGCATTGGCGTAAAGGTGTGGCTGTATAAGGGCGAGGTGCTTAACGACAACCGGGGCGAACGTGCACCCCGCAGCGAGCGGCCCGAGCGTCCCCGTAGGGACCGGGACGACCGCGGCCCCCGGCGCGACCGGGGCGACCGCCGCCAGAACAACAGGGAAGGGGGGCGCAGGTAATGCTGATGCCCAAGCGCGTGAAATACCGCAGAGTGCAGAGAGGCCGCATGAAGGGCAAAGCCATGCGCGGCAACAAAGTGACCTATGGCGATTTTGGCTTGCAGGCCCTGGAGCCCGGCTGGATCACCAGCAACCAGATAGAGGCCGCCCGTGTGGCCATGACCCGTTACTGCAAGCGTTTTGGTAAGGTCTGGATCAAGATCTTCCCCGATAAGCCTGTAACCCAGAAGCCCGCCGAAACCCGCATGGGCTCTGGTAAAGGCTCGCCCGAGTACTGGGTAGCTGTGGTAAAGCCCGGCCGGGTGATGTTTGAGCTGGGCGAGGTGCCCGAGGCCACCGCCCGGGAGGCCCTGCGGCTGGCCAGCGCAAAGCTGCCCGTAAAGTGCAAATTCGTAACAAAAGAAACGGAGGCGCAGTCATGAAGGCTACAGAGATCAGAGAACTTACAGCCGATGAGCTGAACAGCAAGCTCCGGGACCTTAAGGCTGAGCTTTTCAACCTTCGTTTTCAGCTCGCTATCAATCAGCTCGACAACCCCATGCGTATTTCGGCAGTGAAAAAAGATATAGCCCGGGTCAAGACGGTTATCCGCGAGAACGAGCTGCATGCCGGCAACGCCTAAGGGAAGGGAGGATATAAGAAGTGAGCGAACGGAATATGCGAAAGACGGCCGTGGGCCGGGTGGTCAGCGACAAAATGGATAAAACCGTGGTGGTGGCCATTCAGGACAGCGTGAAGCACGGCAAGTATGGCAAGGTCATTAAGCGCACCGTAAAGCGCAAGGCCCACGACGAAGCGAACACCTGCGGCGTAGGCGACCGCGTGCGCATTATGGAGACCCGTCCCATTTCCAAAGACAAGAGATGGCGGCTGGTAGAGATCATCGAAAAGGCGAAATAAAGCCGGGCCGATATATGTTTGGTCTTAGATAAAGGAGGAACACACTGTGATTCAACAGCAGTCTTACCTCAAGGTGGCCGACAACACCGGCGCGAAAGAGCTGATGTGCATTCGCGTTTTGGGCGGCACTGGCAGGAGGTATGCCAATATAGGCGACGTGGTGGTGGCTTCCGTAAAGAAGGCCGCCCCCGGCGGTGTGGTGAAGAAGGGCGATGTGGTGAAGGCCGTCATCGTGCGGTCCGCCTCCGGCGTGCGCCGGGACGACGGAACCTACATCCGCTTTGACGAGAACGCCGCCGTTATCATCCGCGACGATAAAAACCCCAGGGGCACCCGCATTTTTGGGCCCGTGGCCCGCGAGCTGCGCGACAAGGAATACCTGAAGATCCTGTCGCTGGCCCCGGAAGTTCTATGATGGAGGTAAACGGGCAATGAGCAACAAGATGCACGTGAAAACCGGCGACACCGTAATGGTGATCAGCGGTAGGGACCGGGGCAAGAAAGGCAAGGTTATGCAGGTGAGCCCCAAAGAGGGGAAGGTCATTGTAGAAAACGCCAACTTTGTGCAGAAGCACGTGAAGCCCCGCAGAATGGGCGAGCCCGGCGGCATTATTAAGGCCGAGAGCGCCATTTACGCCTGCAAGGTGCAGGTGGTCTGCCCCCGTTGCGGCAAGCCCACCCGGGTGGGCCACAAGCTGCTGGAGGACGGCACCAAAGAGCGCGTTTGCCGCAAATGCGGCGAGGCGCTGTAAGGGAGGAAAGAAAATGGCGAGACTGAAAGATATGTATAAGGCCGACGTGGCCCCCGCGCTGATGAAGAAGTTCGGCTATAAGAGCGTAATGGAGATTCCGAAGCTGGACAAGATTGTCATTAACGTGGGCGCGGGCGAGGCCAAGGAAAATGCCAAGGCCATTGACGCAATCAGCGGCGACCTGATGAAGATTACCGGCCAAAAGCCGGTGGTATGCAAGGCCAAAAAGAGCGTGGCCAACTTTAAGGTGCGCGAGGGTATGCCCATTGGCGTAAAGGTGACCCTGCGCGGGGAGCGGATGTACGAGTTTTTGGACCGCCTGTTTAACGCGGCCCTGCCCCGTGTCCGCGATTTCCGGGGCATCAACCCCAACTCTTTCGACGGACGCGGAAACTACAACATGGGTATTCGCGAGCAGCTGATTTTCCCCGAGATCGACTACGACAAGATAGACAAGGTGCGGGGCATGGACATCTGCTTTGTAACCACCGCCAAGACCGACGAAGAGGCCCGGGAGTTCCTGACCCTGATGGGCGCTCCGTTCACACGATAATAGGGAGGGATATTTTGTGGCAAAGACATCTATGAAGATCAAGCAGCAAAGGCCCGCGAAGTTTTCCACCCGGCAGTATAACCGCTGCAAGATATGCGGCAGGCCCCACGCCTACCTGCGTAAGTACGGCATCTGCCGTATCTGCTTTAGGGAGCTGGCCTACAAGGGCGAAATCCCCGGCGTAAAAAAGGCCTCTTGGTAAATAGCGGCAAAAAGTTTGGAAAACCTGCTAGATCTGAAAGATTAAGCGAGAAAGGAAAGTGGCATACTCATGCAAGTTACTGATACAATCGCCGACCTGCTGACGCGCATCCGCAACGCACAGTCTGCGAAGCATGATACCGTAGAGGTGCCGGCCAGCAACATGAAAAAGGCCATCTGCCAGATTCTGGTGGACGAGGGCTATGTGCGGCACTACTCTGTTAAAGAGGACGGCAAGCAGGGTATTATCACCATTACCCTGAAATATGCCGAGGGCAAGACCCCTGTTATTAAGGGTCTCAAGCGCGTGTCCAAGCCGGGCCTGCGCATCTATTCCGGCGCGGCGGAGCTGCCCAAAGTAATGAAGGGCCTGGGCGTGGCCATTGTGTCCACCTCCAAGGGCATTATGACAGACCGCGCCGCAAGGCAGGAAAACGTCGGCGGCGAAGTGCTGGCGTTCATTTGGTAAAAGAAGGGGTGCGGCGTAAATGTCGAGAATTGGAAGAAAACCCATAAATATTCCCGCGGGCGTCGAGGTAAAAATCGACGGCAGCGAAGTGATGGTAAAGGGCCCTAAGGGCACTTTGACCCAGAAGTTTAACCCAAAGATGAACATTACCCAGGAGGGCGCCGAGGTAATTGTTACCCGGCCCGACGACCAGAAGGAGAACCGCTCTCTCCATGGCCTGACCCGGACCCTGATCCACAACATGGTAGTGGGCGTTACCGAGGGCTTCTCTAAGACCCTGGAGGTACAGGGCGTGGGCTACCGTGTGCAGAAGCAGGGCAAGGACCTGGTGATGAACCTGGGCTACTCCCATCAGGTGGTGGTCAGCGATAACGAGGACATCAAGATTGAGGCGCCCAACGCCAATACCATCGTGATTTCCGGCATCGACAAACAGAAGGTGGGCCAGTTTGCCGCCGAAGTGCGGGAGAAGCGTCCCCCCGAGCCGTATAAGGGCAAGGGCATTCGCTATCAGGGCGAGTTTGTGCGCCACAAGGAAGGCAAAGCGGGCAAAGGCTCCAAGTAAGAATCCTTCGCGCGGCTTTGGACTTTTATTCCAAGTTTTCCTTTTCGACGCAAGCTGCGTTGCAAAACAAGAAAACTTTATGCGTGGGCAAGCTGTTAAGAATATCTATAGTGAACCCAGGCATAGGCACCGCCAAGCCAACTGCTTCGAGCCGAGAGCGTTCTGTTCGCACAAAGGCCGGGCGGCGTAAAAGTTTTTGAAGATCCCTAAGAAACTTTTTACAAAAAGTTTCTTAGGCCGCCGGAGGCCATTACTTGCGCCACTGTGTTACGCAAGTAGCTAAGTTTTGCCTTGCAAAACTTTTGCTTAAACAAACGCCAACTGACCACAAGGAGCTTAAACGTATCAAGCGTTTAATAGGAAAGAAGGTAAATTCATGGTAAATAAACCCGATACAAACAAGGCGCGGCTGCGCCGCCATAAGAGGGTGCGGGGGAAGATCTCCGGCACCGCCCAGCGGCCCAGGCTGAATGTGTTCCGCTCCAGCGCCAATATCTACGCCCAGGTTATCGATGATGTGACCGGGCACACCCTGTGCGCCGCCTCCACCCTGGAAAAGGGATTTGAGGGCCCCGGCGGAAACAAGGAAGCCGCCCGCAAGGTAGGCAAGCTGATTGCCGAAAGAGCGGCCGAAAAGGGCATTAGCACTGTGGTCTTTGACCGCGGGGGCTATATCTTCCACGGCCGTGTGAAAGAACTGGCCGAAGGCGCCCGTGAGGGCGGGCTCAACTTCTAAGCGAGGAGGAATAAAGTTTTGGCTAGTGATAGGAATTTTGATCCCAACGGCGTGGAAATGCAAGAGCGCGTGGTAGCCATTAACCGTGTTTCTAAAACTGTCAAGGGCGGCCGCGTAATGAAATTTTCCGCCCTGGTAGTGGTAGGCGACGGAAATGGCACAGTGGGCTTTGGCATTGGTAAAGCCGCCGAGGTGCCCGACGCCATCCGCAAGGGCATTGAGGACGCCAAGAAGAACCTGTA
>JAAWSH010000118.1 GCA_022801475.1 Acutalibacter sp.
ATTGCCCGACTAAAGCCCGACCCGTCCGGCAGTCAGCCGGACAGGGAACGGCAAAATTTTTTACACTTCTTTTACTTCTTTATCTCACATGAGCAAACATGGAGGGTATATAGCAGGACAAGAATCCATGTCTGGCGATGAGCTGATGGCACGAGCAATTTTATTTGCTCAAATACTAACCATCTACTGCTATCATCGGTAGTTACATCGGGATGTTATCGCAAACTATCCCATTTGGGGAAGAGTTTGTGCACTTAAACCCATAAAGTTAACATGAAAATGTCGTATCGGAGTTGCCGACTATTTGTCAATCCAAACTACTTTACAGCTATATGTATCCCGCCGCTTTTGCTTACAGTTTTACACAAAGGGGGTAGCTCAACTCGACACCCCTTCCTAAAAGCGGCGGGGTATATAAAAATGGAGTGATTTTTATTTACATGAGAAGAGAAAATGAAGGTGCTATTGTTGGTTTGTTCGATTATCGCGGCAAGTTTCATCATACCGCGCATTGCCCCGACAATGATTTTGTGTTACAATATACTTCGCAGTACCTTGACAATCGTATAGAACAGTTTGACGGAATGCCAGATCAGGAGGATTCTGATATGGCAAAGATTAACAGAGCAGTAACTATCAACGGTGAAAAGCGCTGGATCAGGGCGAACACAGAGCAAGAGTATATTGATAAGGCGGCTAAGCTGTTAGGCGCTAACAGCCAGCAGGAGCAAGACAAGCCAAAACACCCATTTAGGGAATATGCTAACAACTGGTTCGAGGTATAAAAAAAGCCCAGCGCAGCCGAAGCTACTATCAATTTATATGCGTATCTGCTACGTAATTTTATCTATCCAGTATTAGGTGACATGGCGCTTGAAGATATAGCTACAGATCATGTACAGATGATTCTTAACAATACCCATGATAAGCCAAAAGAAACAAAAGGCAAAATCATGCAAGTTTTGAATCAAATATTAGGCGCAGCCATTGAAGATGATATCATTGCCAAAAATCCGGCGAAGTCCAAGCGGATTAAGGTAACTGGCAAAGATACAGTCACCACTCCCCCATATACTTGTGCAACAGATGAACTATCTTGTAGAGCACATTGGGAACGTAAAAAAGCCCAATGACCGCAAGTATTTAGCAATCCACTCAATGCATCCTCTCAGGCTTGAAGAAGTTTTGGGACTGCAATGGCGGGATATTGACTTTGATAATAAGGTGATACATATAAACAGAGCCGTAACACACCCCGAGCGCAACAAGCCCGTTATTAAGCCAACAAAGACAGAAGCCAGTGTACGCGCCGTATGGCTGACTGATACCGCCGCAAGCTACTTGAAGCCCTTGCAAGGCGCTCCAGATGAGTTTGTAATAGGTGGGCAAGAGCCTATAAGCTGTCAACAAGTATGGCGTATGCGTGAGCAGATTGCAAAGGACATTGATTTTGATGAAAAAATCACGCCAAAGCGGATGAGGCCAACTGTCTTAACTGATTTGTATAACAAGACAAAAGATGTTAAATTGGTACAAGCCGCAGCAGGACACACTACTGCTGCAATGACCATGAAGCACTATGTCAATCCGCGAGAGAATGTAATCAAAGCTGGATGGGTTATAGAAAGTGTGTATGGGGCTGAGATTGCAAAAGAATTGCAAGAACCACCGTCCCGCGAACCCGCATAAACACTGGGCTTTTCGGCATTTCTCAGCCCCCAAAAATTGCAAAAAAGTTGCAAGATGGTCATGTCTTCAGTAAAGAGGTCGTTTTCAAGCCCCATGAAAAGAAAAAAAACCGCAAAAACGGCGGTTTCAAGCCACTCTTGCGGATTTCAATGGTTGGTGGGGATAACAGGACTCGAACCTGTGACCTCCTACGTGTGAAGCAGGCGCTCTAACCAGCTGAGCTATACCCCCATGACGTGATTTAGTATAACAGGTTATGGCAGAAAAGTCAAGGCTTTTTTCAATTTTTTGAAATCTGCCTCTAAATTAACAGGACCTTTTGACAAACCCGGCAAAAAATGGTAAAATATAGTGTAAAATCTGCCGGGCGGCCCAGCGCCGGCCTCTGGCATTTAGAAAGGAACGGAACATACCTATGAATTGCAGACAGATTACTACCTTTGCCGCCAATGGAACCGGCTACCCGGTGGAAAAGACCCTGCCCGTCACCCCCGAGGCGGACGAGCCCCGCCACCTGGAGTCCGGCGTCATCAACCTGTATCCAGACATCACCTACCAGACCATCCAGGGCTTTGGCGGCGCCATGACGGACAGCGCCGCATACCTGCTAAGCACCCTGCCCCCCCAGGCCCGCCAGGAGGCCATGGACCTGCTGTTTACGGAAAAAGGCAACCGCTTTTCCATCATCCGGGTGCCCCTGGACAGCTGCGACTACTCCCTGGAAGAGTACCAGGCCGTGGCAGACCCTGTGGCAGACCCGGAGTGGAAAACCTTTGACATGACCCGGAACTTCCAGTACATTCTTCCCGCCCTAAAAGAGGCCCTGGATCTGTGCGGCCCCTCGGCCTCGGTGCTGCTCAGTCCCTGGTCGCCCCCTTGGCAGTGGAAAACGCCCCCCAAGCCCCTGAAAAACGACGCCATTGTCTACGGCGAGCTCCCCGGCCGGCCAGACGCCGCGGACCGCAGCGTGCCCCAGCGCTGCAACGGCGGCAGCCTGAAGCCCGCCTTCTACCCCCACTGGGCCCGCTACCTGGTGCGCATGGTTCAGGCCTACCTGGACCAGGGGGTGCCGGTAACCATGCTCTCTATACAAAATGAATCCATCGCGGCCACCAACTGGGACAGCTGCGTCTGGACCGCTCAGGAGCAAAAGACCTTTTTGCGGGACCACCTGTACCCCGCCATGAAAGAGGCCGGCCTGGCGGACCAGGTGGGGCTGTACATCTGGGACCACAACAAAGAGCGGGTGCTGGAATGGACCCGGGGCCTGGTGGACGACGAGACCGCCCCCATGATAGCAGGCGTGGCCTTCCACTGGTACTCTGGCGACCACTTCGAGGCCGTAAAAATGACGGCGGAGCAGTACCCGGGCCTTAAGCTGCTTTTCTCCGAGTGCTGCCCCCTGCACCAGCCGGGCAAGGCCGGCCCCGCCTGGCTGACCAAAAAGACCCCCGAGACCGTGGAGCAGGAGGACGCGGTGAACTATGCCCACGACATCATTGGCAACCTGAACGCTGGCATGGAGAAGTGGATTGACTGGAACTTCTGCGTGGACGAAAACGGCGGCCCCCGCCACGTGGACTTTGGCTTCTCCGCCGGGATGATTGTCTCTGGCGGCGCTTTCCGCACCAACCTGATCTTTGACTATGTGGGCCACTTCTCCCGGTACATCCGGCCCGGGGCCCAGCGGGCGGGCTTTAGCCGCTGCGACGCCCATGTGGAGCTGACCGCTGCCAAAAACCCGGACGGCAGCCTGGCGGTGGTGGTGCTCAACCAGGAGAACGAGGACAGGGCCTATGCCTTCCGCATAGAAGGCCAGGTCATTCGGGCCAGCTTCCCGGCCCGGACCATCTCCACCCTGCTGATACAGGCATAGGGCGATTCCCGGGAAGCCCGGCACCAGCGCATCCACTCTGGCCGCAAACCCACCGGGACGGCGGCCGAAAGTGCCCCTTACCCAGTACCCACACCCAAAGGCCCCTTATTTTCCAAAGCCATTCCTTCTTAATAGTTTCTTCCAAGGTTCGGGCTGGTTTGAAAACCGAAGACACCCCCTCTATTGTCCAACAGGCCCTAATATCTACAAAACCAGGAGGTCCCCTTATGAAATACCGCAACCCTGTTATTCCCGGCTTTTACCCTGACCCCAGCGTGTGCCGGGTGGGCGAGGACTTTTATCTTGTAAACAGCAGCTTCGAGTTCTTCCCCGGCGTGCCCCTATATCACAGCAGAGACCTGGTGAACTGGCGGCAGGCCGGCCATGTGCTGACCCGAGAGAGCCAGCTTCCTCTGGCCGGGGTCCGAGCCTCGGGGGGCATTTACGCCCCCACCATCCGAGAGCACGCGGGCCGCTATTATATGATTACCACCAATATCGGCGGGTGGCATACCGGCGCCCAAAACTTCATTGTCCACGCCCAGGACCCCCTGGGCCCCTGGAGCGAGCCGGTTCTGCTGGACCAGGAGGGGATTGACCCCTCCCTATTCTGGGACGACGACGAAGCCTGCTATTATGTGGGCACCCATCAGGGGGAAAAGGGCTCATGCATTGGCCAGTTCCAGCTGGACCCCGACACCGGGGCGCGCCTGACCGAGACCAGGCCCATCTGGTATGGTACAGGGGGCAAGTGCCCAGAGGGGCCCCACATGTACAAAATAGGGGGCTGGTACTACCTGATGATTGCCGAGGGCGGCACCGAGTATGGCCATATGGAGACCATCGCCCGCTCGCGCCAGTTGTGGGGGCCTTTTGAGAGCTGCCCCCACAACCCCATCCTGACCCACCGGAACCTGATGCCCGGCTTTGACGCCATGCTGGACCCAGACTATGTGGAATTCCAGGGCACTGGCCACGCCGACCTGGTGGAGGACAGCGCCGGCGGCTGGTGGCTGGTGTTCCACGCCATCCGGCCCACCCAGGGCCAGCTGCACCACATAGGCCGGGAGACCATGCTGGCCCCAGTGGAGTGGGTGGACGGCTGGCCGGTGGTAAACGGCGGACAGTTGATACAAGCAGTGATGGAGGCCAAAGCCACCCCCGGGGCCCGGCTGGACAGCCAGGGGTTTGCGGCGCAGGGCAGTTTTTCGGTAGAGGAGGACTTTACCCAGGTTCAGGCCCTGCCCGCCGGGTGGGCCCATTTGCGCGGCCAAAAGCCAGGCGGCTGCCGGTTTGAACAGGGCCTGGTGCTCACCGCCGGAGAGGACAGCCTGGATAGCCCTTTGGGTTCTCCCAGCTTTGCGGGGGTACGCCAGCGGCAGTTTCTTGCCTTTGTAGAGACAGAGCTTCTCCCCCAGCCAGAAGCCCAGGCCGGGCTCACGGTGTTCCACACCCACCAGCACCACTATGACCTAACCCTTGTCCAGAGGGATGGCCAGCGGGCGGCACTGCTGCGCAAGCGGGTCTGCGACATGGTCACAGAAAGCGCCCTGGTTCCCCTGCCCGGGGAGGGCCCGGTGACGCTTCAGATTCATTCGGACAAGCAGGGGTACAGGTTCTTTGCCAAAGCCCAGGGCCAGGAGCCTGTGCTGGTGGGCCAGGGGCTTAGCCAGCTGCTTTCTACTGAGGTCATGGCCGGAACCTTCACGGGCTGCTTCTTTGGGCTGTTCTGCCAAGGCCAGCCTGGGGCCCAGGCCCGGTTCAGCCGGTTTACCTGCCGGTATTCCGGGGAGGAGAGCGGAGGCCCCGCTCCCCAATAAAAAACCAACAAGGCCCCTGGCAGGGAATCTCCTGCCAAGGGCCTTATAGTAAACGCACTTAAAAACCGGTCCATACCGAAAAACCGTCTTTTTTCCAGTGGCAAACAGTTTCTGTGTTAAAAAATCCTCGAAATACGAAAGTATTTCTTGCGGCTTTCGTCTTGAAACCGCCCGCCCTTGAACAAAAATACTGGCATTTCTCCGGTTTTCAAACAGACCCTAGCACACCTGATACACTTTGCAGCCGTGGGGGACCACAGCGGCCCGCAGGGTTCCGTTCTCTCCATGGGCCGTCTCGCCGGTCCACAGCTCCACCAGCGCCTGGTCTCCCTCCAGCCTGGCGGAAAGCTCCCGCTCCTCATCCGCCAGGTTAAACAACGCCACCCAGCGCTGGCCGGTTTTCTCGTTGGCGG
>JAAWSH010000119.1 GCA_022801475.1 Acutalibacter sp.
AATAGAGGAAATGACGGATTTTTGCCCAGAAGCGGCCAGCTTCAAGGAAAAAACCGCAAGGAATACTTGCGTATTACCAGGTTTTTCGACGCGGAAGAGGAGCGCTTCTGGGCAAAAAGACGCTGTTTTCGATTTTTCAAACAAGCCCTGACCTGGCGCTTGCTTAAAAACAGATATTACACTCTGCCAGCAGGACATTCTATAGAGGGTACAGGACCCGGTATAAGAAAAATTTTCCTGGAAACTATTGACTTTTTTGGACTTGGGTGTATAATTATCTTTAAGCAAGATGCAATTGTATAAGTAAAGGCAATGACGAAGAAGACATGGCTGCGTCCCTTTCAGAGAGTTGGCGGTTGCTGCAAGCCAATGGGGTACGGCCGGAAATGTCCATCCCTTCTGAGCCGGGGACCCGAAACCCGAGACGCGCCAGCAACCAGGAGCTTAACAGGCGTTGCGTGGAGTTTTTTGGGAAGTAGATATCCTCCGTAAAGCCGCGTTAGGGCAAAGGGCTTGTTAGAGCCCGCAGAGGAGGCAGAGGCCAGCGCCATGGGGGCGTTTTGCTTTTGCAAGATGAGTGGTACCGCGGAGCAATTCCGTCTCATGGGGAGAAATCCCTGTGAGACGGTTTTTTTATGGGCCGCGAAGGAGGAAATTGCATGGAAGCCTATGAACTGACGTTAAAAACCAACCGCTTCCTGATACAGGACGGAACCCTGACAGAAAAACAGAAAGACCACATCCTTTGCCAGCTGCTGGCCGCTAGAAGTACGCCAGAGGAGGCGGAACGGTTTTACCGTGGGGTCCGCTGCCCGGGGAACCGGGACCGGGAAGGCCGCAGGATGTACCCAGAATGCTTTATCCCGCCATACAACCAAGGGAAAAAGGTCAAGACCCTGATGAATCAGACCCCAAAGACCCAGCTGTTTTCCAGCAACCTGTACGAGCTGGAGATTCTCCGGCTGCTTTGCGTCCTGGGCCCC
Source organism: Acutalibacter sp. (assembly GCA_022801475.1). Taxonomy (GTDB): domain Bacteria; phylum Bacillota; class Clostridia; order Oscillospirales; family Acutalibacteraceae; genus Acutalibacter. The sequence goes on from JAAWSH010000119.1 coordinate 984, forward strand.
GGCCTGCCGGAGGCGGAAGAGTTGAAAAACAGGACTCTGGAACGGCTGAAAACCACCTGCTTCGGTTTTCAGGACGACGGGGTGGGCGAGTGCTTTGACACCGCGCTGGTGGTCCTCCGGTTCTTGGCAGCGGCCGCCCCAGAGGAGGAGGCGTGGATACAAGGACGACTGGACAACTTCAACCGGCACTATGGAGAGAAAAAACGTCCCTGGTTTTGCCTTTGGTACTACTGGCTCTGCCTAAGCGAGCTGCCCTTTGAGAGGGTCCGGCCGCAGGTGGACGCCTACAAGGACGTGATGCTGAATTGGCTGGAAAACAAAAGCATGGTGATGCACAGCGAACACGACGCCACCGTGCACCCCATGCTGATGCATATGCTCCGGGACAATGTGTGCCGCTACCCGGAGTATGCCTATATTAAGGACCGCAGGCCCTATGTTCGGGAAAAGGACGGCAGGCTATATTTTGACATGCGCTGTTGATTTGAAAAATTTTGTCTATACTATACTTACTATATTAAGGGGGAAAACCCAATGGAAAGAACAGACCTAAAAGCCCAGCTGGCCGAGGTGGCCCAGCGCATCCGCACTATGCGGGAGATTACCGGCCTTTCGGAAGAAGAGATGGCCAAGTGCACGGGCGTTACAAAAGAGGAGTACCAGCATTGCGAGCTGGGCGAGCAGGACTTTAGCTTTACCTTTATCTACAAGTGCGCCAAGCGCTTTGGCGTGGACCCCACGGACCTGATTCGCGGCGTCAGCCCCACTTTGTCCAGCTACACCATTGTCCGCCACGGGGACGGCCTGCCCATTGCCCGCCGCCACGGTTTCAAATATTTGAACCTGGCCCCCCTGTTTAAAGATAAGACTGCGGAGCCATTTTTTGTTACCATGCCCTATTCCGAGGCCGAGCAGCACGTGGCCATTAAGCTGGCCGCCCACACGGGCCAGGAGTTCGACATTGTGGTAAAGGGCTCCATGAAAATGCAGATTGGCAGCCATATCGAGACCTTGAACGAGGGAGACTCCATTTACTACAATTCCGGCACCCCTCACGGCATGATTGCCACGGGTGGAGCCGACTGCCAGCTGTACGCCATGGTGATGAAGGGCACGGAGGACCTGCCTCGCCAGACAGACCGATTTCAGACCCTTATCCAGCGCAAGCTGGTCCGGCAGAACCGGGAGAGCGTGGCCGACCCCTTTATTGAGACCACTTTGGACGAGAACGGCATCCTAAAAGAGATTCAGTTTAAAAACGAAGAGAACTTTAACTTTGGCTTTGACATTGTAGACGAAATCGCCCGCCGGGAGCCAGAACGCCTGGCGATGCTCCATGTGGATAAGCACAAGGTAGAGCGCCGCTTTACCTTTGGCGACATCCGCCGCATGTCCAACAAAACCGCCAACTACCTGGAGAGCCTGGGCATTCAGCGGGGGGACAAGGTGCTGGTGGTGCTCAAGCGCCACTACCAGTTCTGGTTTGTGATCACAGCCCTGCACAAAATGGGCGCGGTGATTATCCCGGCCACCCATCTTTTGATGGAGCACGACTTTGACTACCGCTTTAAAGCCGCGGGGGTAAAGGCTGTTCTGTGCACAAGCGACGACCAAACCGCCGACGAGGCCCACCGTGCTGCCCAAAACTGCCCTGGGGTGCAGGTAAAGATTCTGGTTGGAGAGAACCGGCCCGAGCGGGGGCTGACCGACTGGCACGACTTTGACAAAGAGATGGCTCTTTTCTCGGATGTGTATGACCGAAAGCCAGACTCTCCCTGTGGCAGCGACCTGATGCTAATGTACTTCACCTCCGGCACCACAGGCTATCCGAAAATCGCGATGCACAACTATAAGTATGCCCTTGGCCACTATATCACCGCCCGGTACTGGCACAACGTGAATCCCGAGGGCCTGCACTTCACCATTTCCGACATGGGCTGGGCCAAGGCCATGTGGGGCAAGTACTATGGCCAGTGGATGTGCGAGGCGGCGCTGTTTACCTATGATTTTGACAAGTTCGACGCCCACGATATTTTGCCTATGTTCGCCAAGTACCATATCACCACCTTCTGTGCGCCGCCCACCATGTACCGGTTCTTTATCAAGGAGGACCTCTCGAAATATGACCTTTCCGGCATCGAGTACTCCACCACTGCCGGCGAGGCCCTGAACCCAGAGGTCTACCAGCAGTGGAAGCGGGCCACAGGCCTTATGCTGATGGAGGGCTTTGGCCAGACGGAGGCCACCTGTATGGTTTATAACCCAGTGGGCGCCATCCCCAAAATAGGCTCTATGGGCGTGCCCAGCCCCCTGTATGATGTGGATATTGTGCTGCCCGACGGCAGCAGCGCCCCGGTGGGCGAGACCGGGGAGATCGTGGTCCGCACCGATAAGGGCGCGCCCTGCGGCCTGTTTATGGGCTATTACCAGGATGAGGCGCACACCAAGGAGTCCTGGTATGACGGCATGTACCACACCGGAGACACCGCCTGGCGGGACGAGGACGGCTTCTTCTGGTACGTGGGCCGCACAGACGATGTGATCAAGTCATCCGGGTACCGCATCGGGCCCTTCGAGATCGAGAGCGTAATCATGGAGCTGCCCTATGTGCTGGAGTGCGCTGTCACCGCTGTGCCGGACCCGGTGCGGGGCCAGGTGGTCAAGGCCACCATTGTGCTGACCCGGGACACAGAGGGCAACGACCAGCTGAAGAAAGAGATACAGACCTATGTAAAGAAGCATACCGCGCCCTATAAATATCCCCGCATTGTGGAGTTCCGGGAGGAGCTGCCCAAGACCATCAGCGGCAAGATACGCAGGGTGCAGCTGCGGCAGGAGGAAGAATAATGCTTACAAGAGAAGTCCCGTTTCTGCTGAAGGACGGCCGTAAGGCCTTGCTACGCAGCCCCCGGCAGGAGGATGTGCCCGGCCTGCTGGACTATCTGGTAAAGTCCGCCGAAGAGTCGGAATTCATCTTGCGCGGTCCGGAGGACTGCAAAAAATATACCCCGGAGAATGAGGCCAAGTGGATAGAGAACATGAACGCCGCAGAGAACGCGGCCACGCTGGTCTGCCAGGTGGAGGGCAAAATCGCGGGAAACTGCGAGGTGAGCAGAAGCAATATGGCCAAGATACGCCACCGGGCCAGTGTGGGCATTGCCCTCTTAAAGGAGTTCTGGGGCCAGGGTATTGGTACAGCGATGTTCCAGGAGCTCATCCGCATTGCGGAAGGCTGGCAAGGCCTCACCCAGCTGGAGCTGGAATTTTTAGAGGGAAACCTTCGGGCCCGGGCCCTGTATGAAAAAATGGGCTTTCGCATTGTGGGCGTGCGGCCCGACGCTTTCCGTCTAAAGGACGGCAGCCTGTGCAACGAATATATCATGATTCGAAAGATTGGATAATAGGAGAGTGAAAGCCATGCTGAAAAGTATTCGAAACAGTTTGGTGCTTACATCTGTTTTGTACACGGCCCTGGGGGTGGTGCTCATCCTTTTCCCCGGCTCGGCGCTTCAGTGGGCCAGCATTGTCATCGGCGGGGTAACCCTGTGTTATGGAGCGGTGCGGCTGTACTCCTACTGGAAGGCGGGCGGCAGCTACCAGAGCCGGTTCGACCTGTTTTTAGGGATTATCCTGGCCCTGCTGGGGGTGTTCCTGATGGTGAGTCCGCAGTTTTTGGCCTCGGTCATTCCAGTGACGCTGGGGATCTATATTCTGGTGGACGGGGTTTCCTCCATCAAAAAGGCCCTGGACATGAAAGCCCTGGGCTTTGAGAAATGGTGGATTTCGCTGACGGCGGCACTGGTTCTCTCTCTGCTGGGGCTGGTAATGGTTCTGCGGCCCTTCTCGCTGATGAGCCACCTGGTGGTGTTTATTGGCGTGGGCTTTGTGTTCGACGGCGTGTTTACCCTGGCCAACACCGTGGCGGCGGACCGAATCTATAAAGCAAAATAAAAAAGGCCGGGGAACGCGGCAGGAGCTAGGGCTTGTTCAAAAATAGAGGAAATGGCGGATTTTTGACGCGGAAAGGGGCCTCTTATGGGCAAAAGACGGTGTCTTGGATGTTTCAAACAAGCCCTAGTCAGCGGTCAGAATAAAACAGCTCCTTCACCCCCACAACCAAAAGCAAGACCCCAAAGCCCCGCCGCAGCAGCCCCACATCCATCCCCGCCGCGGCTAGGGAACCCGCCAAGCAGGCGGGCACGCCCAAAAGCACACACCACAGAACGGCCTGGCCCTCTACCAGGCCGTTTTTTATGTGTCCCAAAAGGGCCGGAAGGCCACAGGCGGCAAAGTACACCAGGTTCACGCCCCCAGCCCGCAGCTGGTCCATGTGTTCCGCCAGGGTTAGCCAGAGGACCAGCAGGGTGCCGCCCCCCACCCCAAAACCGGAGATGACCCCAGTGGAAAAGCCCACTAATATGCCAAAAAACCAGCTCATAGGTTCAACACCGCCCTTACGCCTCCGTAGAGGATCAGCAGCCCAAAGGCCCTATGCAGCCATTTTACCGGCACCCGCCGGAACACCCGCCCGGAGACCAGGCCCCCTAAGAATCCCCCGGCCAAAAAGGGCCAGGCGGCGTTAAGGTCCAAGCTGCCTTTAAAAAAGTAAATGGCTGCCGAGACCAGGGACAGGGGCAGAATAACGGCCACCGAGGTGGCAAAGGCCCGCCGCTGGTCCAGGCCGCACTTTCCCGCCAGCAGGGGCACCAGCACCTGGCC
>JAAWSH010000250.1 GCA_022801475.1 Acutalibacter sp.
CTTAGAAAATTTTCTAAGCTGGTACAGGTGAATCTTATCTTTCTCCTTCCCACTATTGCCACTGTTTTCCTTATGTTTCTGGTATTTTTATCACCTACCCATTTTATTATCTCCATAGGCAGCCTTCAACTGGATGGCTGGGTCACCTTTATAGTGCCAGCACCTCTGGCTTTGTTGTCTCCCTTTACTGCCGGGCTGACCTTCATCACCCGAAATTTTGCCAGAGAAGAGCACGCCTTTATCTGGTCTGACTTTTGGGATGCAGTAAAGGGCAACTGGAAATATTTTCTCCTGAACGGCTTGATCTGCTACTTGATGTACGTCATTCTTGGCTTCTCAGTGATATACTATTTTAATATGGCTGCTTCCGAATGGCTGTACTATATTCCTTGCTGGATGTGTGTAATCGTTGCTGTGGTATTTCTATTTGCCCAATACTATTTACCAGTTATGTTTATCACCTTTGACCTGAAATTCACACATGCTTATAAAAATGCTCTGATCTTTACTGTGGCGGGTTTTGGAAGGAATATTCTGCTAACTGCTATATTGGCTGGTTTACTGATTCTTCTGTTCTGTGTGCCCCTTATGAACATCACTTTGTTGGTATTCCTGCTTCTAACGATCCTAATATTGTTTTCTTTTATCTCTTATTTAATCAATTTTACGGTTTATCCTGTAATCGATCGTTATCTGATTCAACCCTATAACAAGATGCAGGAAGAGAAAGAACAGGGGGAGGAGCAAGCAAACAAGGAGTCTGCTGAAGAAGAGTTCTCCGGCCTGTTCGCCCAGATTCCGGAAGAGGAAGAAGAGGACGGGGAGGATAAGTATGTGTATATTAATGGAAAGCTAGTGAAAAAGTCTGAGCTTAAAAAAGGCGAACAAGAGCGAGACCAAATGTAAATATCTGCCGTCTAAAAGGAAAGGACAAGCCCATAAAAAAGCAAGCCATAAAGCGATCTTTTCGCTACGGCTTGCTTTTTTATGGGCTTCTATCATAATGAACTATCTGTTGGGACACAAAATTATAGAAAAATTTCATTTTATGGTCTATTTACATCAACTGAGTTTGGATCTAGCTCTCATCATCCTTGTCCTGGAAATCCTCTTTTAGATGAGGCGGATTTTTCTTTCGCGGCGTCATCTTAGCTAGGGGATTCGCATTTACAGCAGCCTCCATCTGTTCGCTGGAGGTGTGGGTGTATATCTCCGTAGTACCCAAATTCTCATGGCCTAGAATATCCTGTAATACTCGAATATCCACGTCTCCGTAACGATACATTAGAGTTGCGGCAGTGTGGCGAAGCTTATGTACGGAATAGCCTGGACCTCCAAGGCCTATTTTTTCTAAATTCTTTTTAACGATATACTGTACCGTCTTAGGGCTGATTCGCTGTTTTCTACTACTTAAGAACAGAGCGTTCCGATCAATCACGCCATCTCGGGGACGCACAGCCAAATAGCCGTCAATCGCATCAAGACAGGCTTGGTTTAGATAGACAATACGCTCTTTGTTGCCTTTTCCTAAAATCCGCAGCGTATCGTTGTTTCGCAGCACATCATTCAGATTAATACCTACTAATTCTGAAAGGCGCATTCCACAGTTGAGGAAGAGCGTAATCATACAGCGGTCTCGTTCCTGGTCAGGTCCATCCACTACATTAAGCAGTTCGATACTTTGTTCGAGAGAAAGGAAGTGGGGCAAAGCTTTTTTTGCTTTAGGGGGTGTTAGATTATCCGTAGGGTTGTCTGTCAGCAAGTTCTCATGAATGGTGAGATATTTAAAGAACGACTTCAGTGCCGAGGACTTGCGCTGACGGGTGGAACTGATATTATTCCGTTCATCCGCTACATAGTTCATAAACTCAAAGATGTCGTATGTACTGATACTACGGATAAAATCCAAGTCTACATCCTGAACAGAAATTTCTTCCACTGGCTTGTCCAGCGAAACCAGATCACGGTGTTGCTTCATAAACCGGAAAAACGTACGTAGGTCCATACAGTAGCTGTCTACGGTTTTAGCAGACAAACCTTTAATATTCCGCAAATACATAGCATACTGTTGCACAATGTTGGACATCTCATTTTTAATGGAAAAGGCCATTTTAGGTTTTTAACCTCCTCTCAATTATACAAAATATTCATTTAGTCTAATTTTGCATATCTTTTATTCCCCTGCCACTGGAAGTGCTTTTTCAAAGTCAAGCCGCAGAAGCTGCTTATCATTTGGCAAATCGCTAATCTCTCGCAGTACCAACACATAACCATACTGGAGCATCTCTTTTTGCAGACAGTGCGGGTCCACATCCTGGTGCAGTTGATTCACGGCCTGGAACTGTTCCTGATAAGGCGAAGCTGAAACAAACGATGTCGGTTCCAACTGTCGCTGTATCACACAGCTGACATATTTAGCTTTTACCATTGCTACGTGGGCACAAAAAGTTTTTATACCAATGTACTCAATGACTAAATCGGCTATTACTAGGTCCACTACTGGCAATTTAGAACCTTGTTCCGTTAGGTCTACCTGCTGTAGCTGCAAGCGTTCCCCTAAAACTGATCTAAATCTCTGCGCACAAGCCTGCAAATATTTTTGATTAACATCAAAGCCATAAATAGTTTGCAGCTTATTGCCGCAGTGTTCTAAACCGTTTCCTCCAGCAATTCCAAATATCGCTGCGCTAACTGCACTCGGGCTGGCCCGCCATTGGTTTTTCATGATACAGTTCAAAGCTTGTAGCTGAGCAACCTGCTCTAAACTCATATGGGCCTCATAGATATATAGTGGTATTTGCTCCCAGGGATTCATCATTCTTGCCTCCGATCATCGAACAAAATTTCAGGATAGAACCAACAACCCACCCACGTCGGTCAGTGGCCCTTCCATCAATTCTAAAACACATATACCACGTTTCCCTAAAAAATTTTGAATCTTCTTGCCATCCGGATGGTTGGCGAGACTTCCTGCAAAGACCATAAGGTCTGGTGCCAGTAAGCCACAGCAGCCTCCAAACAGGCCAGTATCATACCCAGGCAGCCTTAGAAAGCCAGGAGTTATTTTTAGTACGTGCATTCCAACACAGGCTAAAGCTTTAGCTACCCCCTGATCTGCGGTAATAGCGGAACGACCGTCAACCAAAGCGGTAGAACAAGCTGCGTACCCTTGTTTGACCGGTATTGATTGAAACCCAAGCCGCTGGCCATGTTCGCGGATTGCCATATCTAAAGTGCTTGCGTTGCACAAAAGGAACTTATTCCAGGCCAAAGCGTTGCAAAGCACATCTCCTGGATAGACATTCTCTGGCACAGCGGTAGTCTCCCTTACACAAAGCCCCTGTTTTGCTAAGAATTTCTTTAATGGACTCTCCTTCAGAACAAAGATTTGTCCATCTAGCAGACAAACTTGCATGTCTGGGTGCCAGCTCACTGGTTCGGGCAAACGGCTGTCATATTCCGTAACTATTACATGAAGACCCATTTCCTTTAGCGCACGAGTCCACTCAGGATACTCCCCCGAGACCAGCACCGTTTGTGCAAATGTTTCCGGTAGTCTGGTTGGTTTCATGTAGCTGCTTCAAAGGCTTGACGAATATTCTTCGTGCCGATGACCTCTATCCCCTCAAAGGTTTTTCCCGCCAAGCTTTTCAGGCCATGGTAAGGCAAAATGCATCGGGAAAAGCCTAACCGGGCTGCCTCTGTAATGCGAAGGTCGCTGCGGCTAATGCTCCGCAGTTCACCAGTCAAGCCGATCTCGCCAAACACGACCGTGTCCTCTCGGATAGGCACATCCTTCAAACTGGAGATCAGGGCAATGGCCACAGCTAGGTCAACAGCAGGCTCGTCCAGCCGTAGTCCACCCACCACATTGATATAAGCGTCCAGATTAGAAAAATAGTACCCCGCGCGCTTTTCCAGTACAGCCAAAATCAAAGCCATACGGTTATAATCAAATCCAGTGGCCATGCGGCGGGGTGTGCCAAAACCAGATGTGGTGGCCAAGCCCTGAATTTCAGCTAGCAAGGGTCTTGACCCCTCCATTACAGCTGTCACACAGGTTCCAGAAGCATCTTTTGGCCGTCCCGAGAGCATCGCAAGAGAGGGATTTTCCACCTGCCGCAGGCCGTGTTCCCCCATATCGAACACCCCAATTTCATTGGTAGAACCATACCGGTTTTTTACAGCCCGCAATATGCGGTAGGTCATCTGCCGGTCGCCCTCAAATAATAACACTGCGTCCACAATATGTTCCAGTACTTTTGGGCCGGCAATGGCCCCGTCCTTATTTACATGGCCCACCACAATAATAGGAATGTCCAGCGCTTTAGCACAACGCATCATGGAATTCGTACACTCCCGCACCTGGGTCACGCTGCCAGGTGAAGATGTCAGATCCGTGTGATTCATGGTTTGAATTGAGTCGATCATCACCAGGTCCGGTTTTTCCGAACGGATTTGCTCTACCACATATTGCACATCTGTTTCGGTAAGTATTTTTAAATTTGCACTTTGCACACCTAGCCGAGAAGCCCGCAGCTTAATCTGCCGGGCAGATTCCTCTCCAGATACATAAAGTATTTGTAGGGTACGACCTAAAAACTCACAGATCTGCAACAAAATAGTTGACTTGCCAATACCTGGATCGCCGCTGATGAGTACCAAGGACCCTTTGACAATCCCTCCCCCTAACACCCGGTCCAATTCAGAAAGCCCCGTGTGATATCTATGTTCATCTGTAGTACTGATTTCATTGATGGGCGTTGGTCTGGCAATTCCCCCTGTTCCGCGGATGGCCGCGGTTCGTGAAGGCGCTACAGACTCTTTTGCTGTTTCCACCATTGTGTTCCACTGGCCGCACCCCGGACATTTACCAGCCCACTTGGCAGCTTCATATCCACACTGTGTGCACTGAAACATCAGCTTGATTTTCCCAGCCATAGATACGCCTCCCCTAAATACGTCTGTAAAGCCGCTAAACTTGATGGGCACAGCGGCTTTCTTTTTGCATATAGTATATCACATTTTTGTTCTCTTGCCAAGGGAAAGCTATTGGGAGACTCCCCTACTTTAATAATCTATTGCGCCTGCATGGATGACTCATTCATATTTTCCTGCAAATAATCAATCAACCCGTTGTAAATAGCCGCAGCCATATCCTTCTGATAGCTTTCAGTACACAGCTTTTCTGTTTCCGCATAATTCGAGAGAAATCCACATTCGACCAATACCGCTGGTACTTGACAGTTATTCATAAGGTATATATTGCTGCCGGCCTGTTTGTTCTCGCGTTTATTATCCGGCTGCAAAGAGCCAACAATATTTTGCCGGATGGATTCTGCCAGGCTGGCACTTTCTTCTCGGTTGGCAGAGTAAAAAACTTGGGCTCCACTGTACTTTTCCTCTGAGAAGTGATTTTGGTGGATGCTAATGAGGATACACTCTCCTGTTTCCTCCACTAGGCGTAATCTGGCCCGGGTGTCAGAACGCTTTCTTTCCGACACGGTACCTAAAGATGAGTCCCCCACAGAGACATCGCTATTCCGGACCATAATCACCTCAAAATTATTCTGCTTCAAATCTTTTTCTAATTCCAAAGCGATGGCCAGATTGATGTCTTTTTCTAACACACCATTTACAGCTACCGCACCTCCATCCTCACCACCGTGTCCGGCGTCAACCACAATCGTACCCTTTTTCT
>JAAWSH010000120.1 GCA_022801475.1 Acutalibacter sp.
ACCTGGCGGCACGGGTATGCCCGCGCCGCTCTCCTTGAAAATCGCCATGTACCGATTTTTAAGTGCGTTTACTATAAAATCACCCAAACACAAAACCACCAGCGCGGCCACCCCGCCGTTTTACTCAAAATCATTCACTTGGAGGTACGCCTATGTGCGGAATCGTTGGCTATATCGGGGAGGACCAGGCCTCTCCCGTATTGTTGGAGGGCCTGGAAAAGTTGGAATACCGGGGCTATGACTCGGCCGGAGTGGCAGTGTACAACGATACCGGCCTGCATGTGGTGAAGTCTAAGGGCCGCCTGGCCGCCCTGGAGGGCCTGCTGGACCAGGGCCAAAAGCTGCCTGGCACGGTGGGCATTGGCCACACCCGCTGGGCCACCCACGGGGCCCCCAGCGACGTGAACTCTCACCCCCAGGTCAGCGACGGAGGCCTGTTCGCCGTGGTGCACAACGGCATTATCGAAAACTACCTGTACCTGAAAAACCACCTGGCCCGCCGGGGCGTGGTTTTTGCCTCGGACACGGACACCGAGGTGGTGGCCCAGATGCTGGAATATTACTATAAGGGCGACGTGCTGGAGGCCATCCGCCAGGTCACCGCCCGGGTGGAGGGCAGCTACGCACTGGGCATCCTCTGCGCCCAGTGCCCGGAAAAGGTGTTCGCGGTGCGCAAGGACAGCCCGCTGATTGTGGGCCTGGGAGAGGGCGAGAACTTTATCGCCTCGGACGTCACCGCCATTTTGGGCCGCACCCGGCGGATCTGCCGCCTGAACGACGGGGAGATCGCCGTGCTGGAGCGGGACCGGGCCAGCTTTTTCGACAGCGACCTGGACCCCCTGGAAAAGGAGCCCGAGCTGGTCCAGTGGGATGTGGCCGCCGCTGAAAAGGGCGGGTACGAGCACTTTATGATGAAGGAGATCTGCGAGCAGCCCGAGGCCCTGCAAAAGACCATCTCCCCCCGCGTCCGGGAGGGGCGCGTCCAGCTGGACGGCATAGAGCTAAGCGCCCGGCAGATACGGGACCTTAACCGGGTGTATATCGTGGCCTGCGGCACCTCGTACCATGTGGGGGCTGTGGCCAAGTACGCCTTTGAAAAGCTGCTGCGCATTCCCATTGAGACGGACGTGGCCTCCGAGTTCCGCTACCGGGAGCCCATCCTGGACCAGGGGACCCTGGTAATCATCATCAGTCAAAGCGGCGAGACCGCCGATACCCTGGCCGCCCTGCGGGAGGCCAAGCGCCAGGGGGCCCGCACCCTGGCCCTGGTAAACGTGGTGGGCAGCACCATTGCCAACGAGGCGGACGACGTGCTGTACACCTGGGCCGGGCCGGAGATTGCCGTGGCCTCTACCAAGGCCTACAGCACCCAGCTGGCCCTGATGGACCTGATTGTGCTGTACATGGCCCAAGAGCTGGGCGCCCTGCCCAGGGAACAGCTGGCGGAGCTCATCGCCCAGGTGGAGGACCTGCCCCAAAAGGCCCAGGCCTGCCTGGAGGACAAGGAGACCATCCAGTACTTTGCCTCCCAGTACTTTAACGCCAAGGATATGTACTTTATCGGCCGGAACGTGGACTACGCCGCCTCCTTAGAGGCCTCGCTGAAGCTGAAGGAGATCTCCTACATCCACTCCGAGGCTTATACTGGCGGCGAGCTGAAGCACGGGCCCATCTCCCTCATTGAGGAGGGCACCCTGGTCATTGCCATCTGCACCTACGAGAAGCTGTTTGACAAGATGATGGCCAATATCCGAGAGGTCAAGGCCCGGGGCGCGGTGGTGCTGGGCATTACCACAGAGGACCTGCGCCAGCGCCTGGCCCAGGAGACGGACTACCAGTTCTGCGTGCCAAAGACAGCGGACTTTATGCTGCCCTCCATGTCCATTCTGCCCTTGCAGCTGTTCGCCTATTACGTGGCCTCTATGAAGGGCTGCGACATCGACAAGCCCAGGAACCTGGCCAAGTCTGTGACAGTAGAGTAAAGGAGGAGGGCGCGCCATGGATGCATCCCGGCTGGACGCTATCAAGACCTTTGTCCTGGATATGGACGGCACCATCTACCTGGGGGACCGGCTGTTCCCTTATACCAAAGACTTTTTGCATCAGGTGCTGGCCACAGGCCGGGACTACTGCTTTTTCACCAATAACAGCTCCAAAAACCGGGAGGCCTATCTGGAAAAACTGGGGGGCATGGGCATTGACGTGCCGACGGAGAAGATGCTGATCTCTAACGGGGTGATTCTCCGCTGGCTGCTGGCCCACCACCCGGGAGAGGGGGCCTATGTGGTGGGGACCCCTGCCCTGCGGGAGGATTTCCGGGCGGCGGGCATTGACCCGGAGAGCATGAGGCCCGGCTACGTGGTGCTGGGCTTTGACACCACCCTGACCTATGAAAAGCTGCGGCTGGCCTGCGACTTTATCCGCCAGGGCGCGCCGGTGTACGGGGTGAACCCGGACTGGAACTGCCCGGTGGAGGGGGGCTTTATCCCAGACTGCGGGTCCATCGCGGCCCTGGTGAGGGCCTCTACTGGGGTGCAGTGCCAGTTTTTTGGTAAGCCCTCGGCCCACACCCTGAACTATCTGCTGGAGAAAACCGGCCGCAAAGAGGAAGAGCTGGCTGTGGTGGGGGACCGGCTGTATACAGACATTGCCGTGGCGGCGGGCAGCGGGGTGACCTCCATTTTGGTGATGAGCGGCGAGACCACCCCGGAGATGCTGGCCGGCAGTACGATAAAGCCGGACCTGGTGTTTGACGACCTGGGCCAGCTGGCGGCTTGTCTGGGCCCAGAGACAGAAAGATAAGAAATGAGCAGACATGGCCCTCCCGGTGCATATCTTTCCGCTGTCTGGAAAGGCTATTGCCAAAGGAGGGATTTTTTTGGAATATCTCAACGCGTTTTGGGTGGGGGGCGCTATTTGCGTAGTGGGCCAGCTGCTTATTGATTTGACCAAGCTGACCCCTGCCCGTATCATGGTACTGTTTGTCACTCTGGGGGTGCTGCTGGGGGGCCTGGGGCTGTATGGCCCCCTGGTAGACTATGCTGGGGCCGGGGCCACGGTGCCCCTGTGCGGCTTTGGCTGGGCGCTGTCCGAAGGGGTACGCAAGGCTGTGGTGGAACAGGGTTTTATAGGAGTTTTTACCGGCGGCCTTACAGCAGGTGCGGCGGGCACCACGGCGGCGGTGTTTTTCGGCTATTTAGCCGCGCTTCTGTCCAAGTCTCGGGATAAGTCATAAGGAAAGGCTTGCGGCAAGCGGTCAGAGGCGTAAGAGAGGACCATTATTTTTTCAGGAGCGGCATGGCTTTGGCCTGCCGTTTTCTGTTTTAGCCGTTGCTTCACAAGGATGAAGCCCGCAAGGCCATGAAGAAATACAGATATTCCGCCGCTTTATATAAATTGGCATAATAGAAGCGATCAACTTGTGCTGTTGATCGCTTTTGTTTTTATACTATTCTCTGGCGGTTGCTCTTGCCTCCTGCATAGAAAGAAGCGAAGATTTTATCTTATCAAAGTATTCATCCATGCCAAAACTGCGCAGAACTTCATACTCAAAAGCGGAACGGGTTTTATCACATAGTTCTTCAGAGACTTTCTTAATTTTTCTTGCTTTCAGTTTTTCAAAAGCCTCCAAAATTCTTTGGCGGTCCGAAGCACTTACCAACTTTGGGTTTAGCATATAACTATTTGCGATATTGTCTTTGTTTATATCTAAAACCCCAAGTCCCCGCCCAAAACCCGAGGCTTCAATATAAAACATCGTGAATATTGAGTTCAGCAAAGCATGGTTCAGCTCTTCATCGGGATAGGCCGCTTTATGTGTTAGGCCAATCAACCTCTGGTTCACAAAAGACGGGGTTTCAAATTTTGCAAAGAACAGTCTTTGGTCGGGATTCATCATTGTAAATATCTCCGCAATCTCATGGTCTCGCAGCGTGTACCATTCCATCCCTTTTCTTTTCAAAACGCTTGGCAGCGGTTTTCCAACACCGTTTTTTTGGTCGGCAAATTTAGAAATCCATTCCAATGCGCCGGTGTGCCCAAGTGCCTGTAATTCGCTTAAAGACGCGTTACAACAAAACGCGTCGTGGTCCGGGGTTGCGGTAAGCCCGGTTACATTTCTTGCATTGATCAGGACCTTTTTTAAATAGGTGTTTTCAATTCTGTGCTGCCCTTTTTGTGGGTAGAATAAGGCGTCCCACCCACGGCGGCTTCCTCTAAAAACACGAAAAACTTTGTTAAGAGGAACCATCTTGTCTTTTACATCCAGTAACCATTCCACGTTGTGAAACAATGTGTTATAACAAACATTAAGGCTTAAAATGTCCTCTATCTGTTTTTGAGAATACCTTGACAGTTTGGAAACGGTTTTGTCCATTTCTGTTCCAAGTAAAGCGGAATTTATCAAAGCGCTTTCCTCATCATGGTCCCTTGATAAGTCTTCCAAAGACCGTTTCCAAAGCCAGAAATCTGTATAAGGGCTTGGGGTGTTGGACTTCTTCTCTAATACAATGATGGTTGTCACAATATCGGCGTTCTTAAACCAGCGGCCCTTCCCGCTGATATGAACTTGTTTAATATAATATCTTTGCTTTAAGACCTCAATAAATTCAATGCCCGCGTTGGTGCCAAGCCATGAATTGGAAACAATCATGCCCAGCGTACCGCCCGGCTTAAGCACATCGGCTATCTTTGCGGCAATATAGCAATACAAATCTGACCTTACATTCAGTTCGGCGGCCCATTCTATGTTTGATATCACATCCTTGTCGTCCTCTGGAATGATCTCGAAGGGAACAAAGGGAAAATTAGAAACTACTGATCCAAAAGCGGGAAGGGAAAGATGCATTTCCTTGCCTGTTTCTGGGTTGACAATTACCACATCGTCCCCAATTGATAAAGAAAGGGCGTTGTGTTGAAACAGCCGGTTAGCAAGATGGATGGTATCCGCATCTGTCATGCTAAGATTCGCGATTTGCAAAGGATATTGGTATTTATCGCATGCCCATACCGATTCAACGGCGTCTTTGGGAGAAAGCCGCTCTTTTTTAATCTGAATAACAGCCTTTGAAATCGTTCCGGTTCCACAGCAGCAATCCAATACGGTATCGGTCCAATCTTTTACGGCTAAACGAACAAGCAGGTTTGCCAATTCAGGCGGTGTTGTATACTGCCCATTAATGGCCCGTTTGCTTGTTGCGACAGAGCCCTCTAAGATGTTTTGTAAGGCCTCTTGGTTAAGCTGTTCGATTCCATTATCCTTCAAAAAGTTTGAAAACTCCACAAAATCCTGCCAAGACATGTCTGGCAAAACGTCATCGTACCTAATTGGGGAAAACACATTGTAAAAATCGCATCTGGATGTGATTTTTTTGAAAATTTCGTTTGCCCCATTGGGCGTGGTGGCGTAATCAAGATCATGGATCATCAACGCGCCATTTTGTCTGTTTTTAATGATATGAGCAAAGATAATACGGTTTGACCAATTCAAAATAATGGTTTTTGCATAGGCTTTGTATTTGTCTGTTTCGTCATGCTCGTATTCCGATTTAATTCCCATCCACCAGCGGTCAATATAAGCCGCCATAACCGAGTCGCGGAAAGCAGCCGCTTTTAGAGCATCCGCTAC
>JAAWSH010000121.1 GCA_022801475.1 Acutalibacter sp.
GCCGCTCCCTGGAGGAGCTGGGGGAAAATGGACAGAGGCTTCGGGACCTGGGGGTGGCCCTGCGGCTGGGTTCTAATTACCTACAGGGCGTGGAGGAAGAGGATGTGATCTTCCGCACACCAGGAATGCCCTTCCATTTGCCGGAGATGGATGCTGCCCGCCAAAAGGGCCGGGTGGTTACCAGCGAGCTGGAGGTGTTCTTTGACCTGTGCCCCTGCAAGACCTATACTGTTACCGGAAGTGACGGAAAAACCACCACCACCACCATTTTAGCCGAGTTTTTAAAGGCCCAGGGCAAAACTGTGCACCTGGGGGGGAACATCGGTAAACCCCTGCTGCCTGAGATCGGCTGCATCGCCCCCGGGGACTGTGTGGTGGCAGAGCTCTCCAGCTTTCAGCTGATCTCCATGCGTTATGGCCCCCAGGTGGCGGTGGTCACCAACCTGGCCCCCAACCACCTGGATGTGCATAAGGATATGGAAGAATATATTGACGCGAAAAAGAATATCTTCCTGCACCAGGGGGCTTTCAGCCGGACAGTGCTGAACCTGGACAATGAGATTACCGCTGGTTTTGCCCCAGAGGCGCGGGGCGACCGCTGGTTTTTTAGCCGTAAGCAGCGCCCAGACCGGGGCGTTTGGTGCGACGGAGAGGCCATCTATGTCAATGGCGAAAAGCTGATGGGCGTAAGTGAGATACGGCTGCCAGGCTGGCATAACGTGGAAAATTACATGGCCGCCATTGCCGCCGCCTGGGGAGATGTGGACCCGGAAAACATACGCCGGGTAGCCGGGGAATTCGCAGGGGTGGAGCACCGTATGGAGTTTGTGCGGGAGCTGGACGGGGTAAAATACTATAATGATTCCATCGCCAGCTCTCCCAGCCGGACCTTGTCGGGCACCCTGGGCTTTTACCAGAATAAGATTGTGCTGATCTGCGGGGGCTACGACAAGCACATTCCCTACGAGCCCATGGGGCCGGCGGTCTGCCAGAAGGTCAAGACTCTGGTGCTGATGGGGGACACGGGACCAAAGATTGAGGCGGTGGTGCGGAAAGCCCAGGATTACCGGGAGGGCGCACCGGAGATTCTGCACGCTAAGGATATGGAAGAGGCGGTGGCTCTGGCTCGGGGGGCGGCAAAGCCTGGGGACGTGGTGTCCCTGTCCCCGGCGTCCGCCTCCTTTGATATGTACCCGGGCTTCGAGGCCAGGGGAAGGCACTTCAAGGAGCTGGTGAGAGGGCTGTAAATGTTATCTTGCTATGGACGGGTTGATGTTTGACACCGGGCGGGGCGCAAGCCCGTTATGGCGCTGGATCTGTGGCGGCCAGACTATGAAAATTATCTCTGGAAAATAGGACGCTTTGGAACAGGCAAAGCATGCCCTGGAAGCCGGTGTGCTGTAAATGCCGTATGGGTGGATTTTGATTCAGCGGAAACCGAGTGACAACAAAAAGCCGGGTTCTCTATACAGCCTGGCCCCAACCGCCAATGTTTAGTTACAGTAAAAAAGGAGAATCATATTATGAGAAAAAATCAATCTTCCGGCCGTAAGTTCAGCGGCCGGCCGTCGGGCCGTTCGAGAGTTAGCGGCCCCTCCAGCGTGGAGAGCTATCAGCTGCCCAGCGCTGCCGTTACCATGGAAGAAAAGCTTATCGTGGCCGCGCTGAAGCGCTGCGGCGGAGACGGCGTGCCCTCCAAGTCTCTGCAAAGAGAGTCCGGCGTCAGCGATAAGGACGCCTTTTACCAGGCCCTGCACAGCCTGGAGGAAAAGGGCGAAGTGAAGGTGGACAAGGACCACTGGGCCCGGCTGGCTCCCCCTGCCCGGGAAGTGGAGGCCACGCTGGTATCGATTTCCGAGCGTTTCGGCTTTGCCAGGCCCAAGACTGGCGAGGATATTTTCGTTCCGGGCCGGGACCTGAACGGCGCGTTTTTGGGAGATACGGTGCTGCTTTGTGACCTGCAAAAGCGGGACCGGGGGCCCAGCGGCCGGGTAAGGCGAGTGGTGAAGCGGGCGGAGAATAAGATAACCGGCACGGTACATGTGGATGAGGCCGGGGCTCGGGTTACTCCGGACGGGCCTATTCGCTATGACATGGTGGTGCCTGCCGCCAACCTGAACGGGGCCAAGGACGGGGACAAGGTGCTCCTTGAGCCCCGCCAGGACGGCCGGGGGGACTGGAGCCAGGCAGCGGTACAGTTGGTGTTCGGCACCGGCGACCGGGCCCGGGTATGCGCGGACGCTATTATTGAGCGCTGTGGTATTCCCACCCAGTTTCCAGAGGAGGTGCTGGCCCAGGCAGAGGAGATCAGCAAAATGACGGTCACCCAGGCAGACATTGACAGCCGCCTGGACCTGCGGGACGAGCCTATCTTTACCATTGACAGCGCGGACGCAAAGGATCTGGACGACGCGGTATCCGCCCACAAAACGGTGGATGGCTATACACTGGGGGTGCATATTGCGGACGTGTCTCACTATGTAAAGGCGGGTACGCCCATTGACCAGGAGGCCTTTTTGCGGGGCACCTCTGTTTACTTTGCGGACCGGGTCATCCCCATGCTGCCAGAAGCCCTCTCCAACGGGGTGTGTTCGCTGAATGCCGGTACGGAAAAACTGACCTTCTCGGCCCTGATGGATTTTGACCAGGAGGGCCATATGATTGCTTACCGTTTTGAAAAGACGGTGATCAACTCCAAAGTTCGGGGTGTGTACAGCGAAGTGAACCAGATTCTGGATGGCAGCGCAGGACAGGATATTCTGGATAAGTACGCCCCGGTGCGGGACAGCCTGGACACAGCCAAGGAACTGGCGGATATTCTGGACCGGAACGCCAAGGCCAGGGGGCAGATGAACCTCTCCAGTGACGAGACGAAGTTTGTGCTGGACGAGGATGGGGTGTGTATTGACCTGCTGCCCCGCACCCAGGGTCCGGCGGAGGAGTTGATTGAGCAGCTGATGATTGTGGCCAATATTGCCGCGGCCAAGGCTTCCCTGGACGCCCAGGTGCCCTTCCTTTACCGGGTCCATGAAAAGCCCAACCCCGACCGGGTGGTGGAGCTGTGCGACCTGCTGGACAGGCTCTCTGTGCCCTGCAAGGAGCTGAAGCGGGGCACCCCTGGCACAAAAGATTTCGCGGCTGTGCTGGACCGGGTAAAGGGCGGCAGCAAGGAGCAGGTGGTGAATTCCCGTATTCTGCGCACCATGGACAAGGCCCGGTACGACCACCGGGAGCTGGGCCATTTTGGCCTGGATTTAGGGGAATACAGCCACTTTACCTCTCCTATCCGGCGCTATCCGGATACTTCGATTCACCGAATTCTCAGCGACTTGGTGGCTGGGACGGACCCAGGGGAGCTGAAGAAAAAGTATGGCGAATTTGCCCGGGAGTCGGCGGAGGCGTCCTCTCAGAACGAGGTGCGGGCCGTTACCGGCGAGCGGGACGCGGAGGACTGTTACACCGCTGAATATATGCGGGCCCACCTGGGAGAAAAACATGTGGGGGTCATTAATGGTGTGACTCCAAAGGGGATTTTTGTGAAGCTTTTCAATAACGCCGAGGGCTTTGTGAGCCTAAGCGACTTTGAGGGCTGCGACTTTGAGTTTGACGGGGAGATTATGCACCGGGACCTGCGCAGCGGCCGGGTGCTGATGATGGGTCAGGAGATAGGTATCATCGTGGCCGGGGCGGACGTGGCCACCGGGCGTATTGATTTTATGCCCCAAGAGGAATAACCAAGGGGCAAGGCTGCATAGAGTTAAACAAAACTTTATGGGGGACTGGCCTATGAAAAGCTTTGTTACTTCCGCGCTGCTGGGTTTTTTGGCCTTGGCGCTGGTGAATGTGACCAGTGAATATACAGGGGTAGTCATTGCGGTGAACCGGCTGAGTCTGGCGGCGGCAGGGGTGCTGGGGGTGCCGGGGGTTACGCTGCTGGTGATTCTGAACACCATTCTGCTGCTGTAGAAGAGACGGGAAACGGACGGGGGTCTAGGACATAGCTCTCCTCCTGACAGAGGTCAAGGGGATGATAGCCATCAGTGGCGGTTTCTAGTGGCCAGGTGAAACGGGAGGCCTCTTGCTGCGGGCGACAGGCAGCCGGGCCTTGCGTCCATTGGGGCGCTAAAATGCGAAAAGTGGGAGAACGGGCTTTCTTGGCGAAGAGAGGCAGAAAGGGAGGAACTATTTTGTGCGGTGAAAACCCAGTGCCTTTTGGCAGCCATTCACCGACACGGCGAGCAGCCAGCGGTGTACTCTCCAGACGGGGGCCTATGGACAAAAGTAATGAGGGGCTGTTTCGCTGATATTGTCCTTCTAAGACCACGCCGAAACAACAAATAGGGTCATTTTGGAGCAGAAGCCGTTTGATCCGCTATCTTTTGAAAGGATGTTTAAATTATGTTCATCATCAACGCAAAATATCTTGATAAGGACTTTCGTCTGGTCCAGGGTGACATAGAGATCGACGGAGGGAAAATTATTGCAGTGGGGGAGCATCTTCCCCGCAGGGACCAAGATACGGCTGTGGATTGCCAGGGGTATACCATTGTCCCTGGTTTTGTGGACGTACACATTCACGGCTGCGCCGGTACGGACACTTGCGACGGAGGCAGGGAGGCTATTGACAATATGGCCCGGTTTCTGCTGCCCCACGGGGTGACCTCCTTTTGCCCTACCACCATGACCATTGCCCGGCCTGGGATAGAAAATGCCCTGGCAGCGGCCAAAGAATGCTTTGACGCGCCATTAGAGGATGGGGCCCGGGTAGTGGGCGTGAACATGGAAGGGCCATTTATCTCCAAAGAGCGCAAGGGCGCACAGCGGGAAGAGGACATTGTGGCCCCGGACTTTGCTATGTTCCAGGAAATGTTCCATCAGTACGGGGGCATTGTGCGGCTGGTAGACGTGGCTCCCGAGCAGCCTGGAGGAGAGGAGTTCGTAAAGAGGGCAAAAGAGCTGTGCACGGTCTCTATTGCCCACACAGTGGCAGATTATGACGGAGCCAAAGCGGCCTTTGATTGGGGCGTGACCCATGCCACCCACCTGTTTAATGCAATGAACGGCTTGCATCACAGGAAGCCCGGGGTGGTGGGAGCTGTGTTCGAAGATTCCCGGGTGCGGGGTGAACTGATCTGTGATGGGCACCATATTCACCCAGCGGTGCTGAGGACCGCGTTCCAGGTGCTGGGCCACCGGGCGGTAGTGGTCAGTGACTCGATGCGGGCCAACGGTATGGAAGAGGGTTCGGCCTTTGAGCTAGGCGGCCAGATGGTCACTGTGCGGGGGGGCTTAGCCACCCTGGAAAACGGCACCATTGCTGGCTCGGTGACCAACCTGCACCAGGAGATCAAAAACCTGGTGAGCTACGGTGTGCCCTTCTCCCAGGCGGTACGGGCGGCTACCCTGTCTCCCGCTCAGGCCATTGGGATGGCGGAAGAGATTGGCAGCATTGAACCAGGCAAGCGAGCGGACCTGGTGGTGTTGGACGACGCGTTGGAGATTGTTTCGGTGTGGAAGACCCACCAGGGGGACACGAAGATGTTGAGCTTCGGAAAATAAAAAATCAGGCGGCAGAGAGATTTCTGCCGCCTGATTTTTTTTG
>JAAWSH010000122.1 GCA_022801475.1 Acutalibacter sp.
ACGCCCAGGTTATTTTCCAGCTCTTCTTTGGTCATGCCAATCCCGTTATCTGTAATCACGATGGTGCGGGCGTCCTTATCCAGGTCCACCCGGATGAAGAAATCTTCCCGGGAAAGGCCGGTCTGGCCCTCTTCAAAGCTGCGGTAGTAGAGCTTATCAATCGCATCGCTGGCATTGGAGATCAGTTCACGAAGAAAGATCTCCTTGTGGGTATAGATAGAGTTGATCATCAAGTCCATCAGGCGTTTGGACTCCGCCTGAAATTCTTTTAATGCCATAGCTGGGCAATACTTCCTTTCTTTGCCGGCTGCACACCGGTTAAACTATTTACCTTATAGTATAGCAAATGCGCAGAGAGATGTCAACTAGCGCACCCTTCCCAGGAGTGCCTAAATCTTCTTATGCCCTTGCATTTTCAAATGAAAGGCAGTATAATTATATTGACCAAATAACAGCCCATTTTAAGGAGGGTGGACGTATGATCTATTTATGGCTGGGTATCACGGTGGCGGCCGCTATTATTGAGGCCGCTGTGCCCGCGCTGGTCTCTATCTGGTTCGTGCCGGGGGGCCTGGCCGCGCTGCTTGCCAGCCTGCTGGGCGGGGCCCTTTGGCTGCAAATTGTTCTGTTCGTGGTGTTCACCACGCTGGCCGCTGTGTTTACCCGTCCCCTGGCCCGGCGTCTGCAAAAGGACGGTCCTACCTCTACCAACGCGGACCGGGTGCTGGGCGCCGAGGCTGTGGTGACCGAGGAGGTTAACAACCTGCTGGGCGCGGGCCGGGTCTCGGTAATGGGCAACAGCTGGGCCGCGCGTTCCGTGGTTCCCGAACAGACCATCCCCGCAGGTCAGGTGGTTACTGTTTCACGCATTGAGGGCGTTAAACTAATGGTTTCACCCTCCCAAAAGAAAGGAGAAACTCTATGAACCTCGCGCTGATTCCCGCCTTTATCTCCGGCAGTGCCGGCACAGACCTGGCGATTATCCTTGTAATCGCTGTAATTATTCTATTGCTGGCTGCCGTCGTATCCAATTTCAAAATTGTCCCCCAGGCTCACGCCTACGTCATCGAGCGCTTGGGCACTTTCCATGCCACCTGGGGCACCGGCCTGCATTTTAAAATTCCCTTCATAGACCGCATTGCCAAAAAAGTGAGTATGAAGGAGCAGGTCATTGACTTCCCGCCCCAGCCGGTGATCACAAAAGACAACGTGACCATGCAGATAGACACCGTGGTATATTTCCAGATCACGGACCCCAAGCTGTACGCTTATGGAGTGGAAAACCCCATCTCCGCTATTGAGAACCTCTCGGCCACCACCCTGCGGAACATCATCGGTGAAATGGAACTGGACCACACCCTCACCTCCCGGGACGTGATCAACTCAAAAATTCGGGTGATTCTGGACGAGGCCACGGACCCCTGGGGTATTAAAGTAAACCGGGTGGAACTGAAAAATATTATCCCACCCCGGGAAATTCAGGATTCCATGGAGAAACAGATGAAAGCCGAGCGGGAGCGCCGGGCCAAGATTTTGGACGCGGAAGGCGAAAAGCGCAGCGCCATCCTTATTGCCGAGGGTGAAAAAGAGTCTGCTGTGCTTCGAGCCGAGGCTGTGAAGGAGACAAAAATTCGTGAGGCCCAGGGCGAGGCCGAGGCCATTCTATCCGTGCAGCGGGCTATGGCCGACGCTATTAAGCTGATGAACGAGGCAAACCCCACCGAGCAGGTTATCGCCCTGAAGAGTCTGGAGGCTTTCCAGGCAGCCGCGGACGGGCGGGCCACCAAGATCATTGTGCCCTCAAACCTGCAAGGCCTGGCGGGACTGGCTACCTCAATGAAGGAGATCTTTGACGTCTCAACGCCGGAAAAGTAGAGAGAGCCCCTTAATATTCCCCAGGAAAAGCTGGGAAGACATTGCGCGGCCTGGGTGCGGGAAAACTGCCCGTGGCGATTTTCCCCGCCGGAGGACACTCTTTCGTTATAAATTCTCCCTCTTGACGACCCAGTCCCACTTAGTTTTCCTGTTATTCGACGTGGGCGTAATATTTCAAATGAAAACACAGCGGGACTTTGTTAAGTTCCGCTGTGTTTTTATCCCCTGGCCCCAAAAGAGAACAGAATATGAAAAACGTTAAGTGTCTTTCCGTCCGTAATATATTTATTTGCAGCCTATAACGGACGGCCACTTAACCCAAAGGAGAACCCGCTTTATGCTATGCGCCATCGCGATCATCGACCCGGCCGCGAGAGCCCGGCTTATGAAATTAGAAGAAATCTCTAAACGTTTTGGCCTGCTCTCAAAAGCCCCGCATGGACATATTACGCTTGCCACATATACCGGCAACGAGGAGAATCGGTTCATTTCATCCTGCAAGGAGATTTTGTCCGGCCATAAAAAATTTCCCGTCTGCTATCACGAAATCCAGGTATGGACCGCTGCTTCTGGCACCAGATCAGTCATTGTGGCCGTGCCGCGCAAAGAAAGCGTCCTCGCCTCTATCCAGAAAAGAGATTTACCAAAGCTGGGCGGCGGATTTGAACCAGTGGACGCAGGCGGATGCGTGGAACCCCCACACTACCCTCTTATATGTCCCCAATGTTGACCTTGACCCGGTCGCCCAGGCGATGCGGGAGAAATTTGTTCCTTTTATGGCCCAGGTCACCGCAATCGAATTTTCTCATGTCTACGAAAACGGATATATGACGGCGGACGTGATCGAATTGCAGTAGGTCTAGCTAATTCTTCCCCACCGCAAATAACAGTTGAATATTCTCTTCAGATGTGGTAAACTCATAAGAATAATGAGGTTTTTTCCAGTTTGGCCCCATTGGGCCGTTTTGTCTGATGACTGCTTACATGTCTTTTTGGCGCAATGACTCGTTTCTATGTTTTCAGCTGGATAAAAAGAATTTCTTAACAACTTTTTTGGGGGCAAGACATGATCACCTACGACCAGATCCGCCACGACAGCGCTATAAAAACTTATATCGCCCAGGCCGACGCCTCTATGGCCGCCCTGGGCTTCACTGAACACAGCTTCGCCCATGTGAGCCGGGTGGCGGAAACTGCCGGGTACATTCTGCGGGAGCTGGATTATCCGGAGCGCCAGGTGGAACTGACCAAGATCGCGGGTTACCTCCACGACATCGGCAACCTGGTGAACCGGGTGGACCACAGCCAAAGCGGCGCGGTAATGGCTTTCCGGCTTTTGGACAACATGGGCTTTCCCCCAGAAGAGATTGCCCTAATCTCCACAGCGATTGGCAATCACGACGAGGGTACCGGTGTGCCGGTAAACGCCGAGTCCGCCGCCCTAATCCTAGCAGACAAGTCCGACGTGCGCCGTACCCGGGTACGGGAAAAGGACCCCCATCGCTTCGACATTCATGACCGGGTCAACTATTCGGTGACCCGGTCTCAGATGGAGGTGGACCGCCCCCATGCCGCTGTATGGCTGCGGCTGGAGGTGGACCCCAGCTTTAGCTCAGTCATGGAATATTTCGAGATCTTCATGGAGCGGATGAAACTCTGCCGTAAAGCTGCCCAGCGGTTAGACCTGGAATTTAAACTGACCATTAACGGCATTCAGCTGTGTTAGGAGAGGACGCAAATGCTTTACTGCACCAAATGTCAAGCTGTCACCGAGGACGCTGCCAAGCGTTGTCCTGGCTGTCACAGCGCTAAGCTCCGCCCTGCCGGAGAAAAGGATATGGTTTTGTTGCAAGGGACAGATATGTATACCGCCCAACAGGTAGCCCAGCGATTGATGGAACAGGACATACCCTGTGAAACAAAATCCGCCGGCCACGCCTACTTTTCCTTCGACAATCAATCACTGCCTACGGACCAAAACCTGTACGTGCCTTTTGCCCATCTAACAGCCGCCCAAGAGTTGGCAGCCCGGGTGGGCCAAGAGCTGGAGCAGGAACAAAACCAGCCCCAGGAGGACCCTGGCCCAGCCAGCGCAAAACATATTTTTATAGAGGTGCTTTCCGTGGCCGCCTTTTTGGCGCTAATTGCTCTGGCTTCTCTGGGAACCGACGCGCTGACCAGTTGGCTGAAAACTTTATTTTAAAAAAGACCCTCCCCCAGTGCAACTACGCCGCCGCTGGGGGACTTCTTATGGGTGAAAAAGGTAGTTATCTCTTTTGCCTGGCTCGGGCTGAAAATGGAGAGAATGACAAATTTTTGACCAGATGAGGTCAAATTCAAGGAGAATACCGCAAGTCAGCCAAGCGTTTGACAAGGATTTTCCATGCGGAAAACGGCCTCTTCTGGGCAAAAAGATGGTGTTTTCGATTTTTCAAACAAGCCCTAATGCCTTTGGGCGGACGGCATTCTGTATAAGGTAAGAAAAATGTCCACGCCGGCACAGGTCACAAGACGCTGCCCTGCGCCGGATTTCCTGGCAGGGCAAAAGAAATAACCATATTGAAAAATATGAAAGGCGGTGCCACTATGAAGTTTACCAAAAAATTGCTGACCTCCGCCCTATGTGCCGGGCTAACCCTGGCGCTGGCTCTGACCGGCTGTGGGGGCCAAACTCTGAACACCACCGGCGACCTGATGGCTGGTGTGCGCAAAAGTTCCCAAAAGACAGAGGCTGATCTAGCCGGCCCCGGGGCCCAGGCTTTTATCGGCTTCGGGCTGGAGTTCTTCCGGCGCTCAATGAAGGCTACCCCAGAAGAGGACGTACTGGTCTCTCCCCTGTCCGTACTCAGCGCTATGGCCATGACCGCCAACGGCGCCGGGGGACAAACTCTATCCCAAATGGAGGAGGTTCTGGGCCTGCCCATTGACCAGCTGCGGGCATATTTGGCCGCCTACACGGATTCTCTCCCCTCGGAGGAAAAGGCACAGTTCCACACTGCCAACTCCCTATGGGTCCGGGACGGCGTGATGCGGGTAGAAAAGGACTTCCTTCAGCTAAACGCCGACTATTTTGGGGCAGGGGTGTATCAGGAGCCCTTTAACACTTCCACCCTGGAAAAGATTAACAGCTGGGTCAATCAGCATACCCATGAGATGATTCCCACTATCCTCGACGAGGTTAACCCCCGGGCTGTACTCTATCTGATCAACGCTCTGGCCTTTGAGGCCCAGTGGGAGGAAGTCTATGAGGATATCGATGTGCGGGAGCAGGTCTTTACCTGCCAGGACGGCCAGGAGCTGAACGTGGACATGATGCACTCTTGGGAGCGCACCTATTTGGAGGACAGCGAGGCTACGGGCTTTTTGAAATATTATTCCGGCAACCAGTACGCTTTTGCCGCCCTGCTGCCCAATCAGGGAATCACCCTGGCGGAGTATGTGGAAGGCCTTACCGCTGAAAAGCTGCGGCAGGTGCTAACCAACAGCTCTCAACAGGATGTAACAGCTGGCATTCCCAAGTTCCAACAGGACTATAGCGCCTCATTAAAGGACTTGTTCGCCCAGTGGGGCATGACAGACGCCTTTGAACCCGGCTTGGCAGACTTTTCCTCCATGGGCAATACTGGCCCCAACGGCGAGCCGCTGTATATTGGCGATGTGCTGCACAAAACCTATATTTCCGTATTTGAGCAAGGCACCCGGGCCGGAGCCGTTAC
>JAAWSH010000123.1 GCA_022801475.1 Acutalibacter sp.
CTGTTCTGCCAATTGTGCCAGGCCGAGGTGGTTGTGGCCTGCACATTCCCAACGGTAATTTTCTCTCCGATACCGTGGCGGGTACCAGGCAGGCCGTTTTCCGCCATGACCTCCGCCACATACCCAGGGGCGTGGAAAGATTTGCACACACCCTTAAGATGCTGGCAAGTGGGGATGCTGAAATGGTCGTTATCGATGTGGGTGATGAGTACGCCGTCCAGATGGGGTACTTGGGGAGCGACAATGGGCGGCTCAAAGAGCAGGGGCATATCGAAGCATTCCAGTACCGGGTCGATCATCAATACTGTTAAGCATGACCCCGCCACCGCCCAGCCAGCGCAATTCGGTGTGGTTCAGCTTGTCAAATGCGGATAGTGTAATCTCCTGTGCAGGGCCAGGCGTGGCCTGGCCTTTTTCAGATACGAAAATCTTCATAATATGTTCTCCATTTCTATTTTACAGATAAATCCAGGCCGAGCTCATTTACCCATTCTGCTAAGTCTGCCTGAGAAACACTGCCGCTGAACCGCCGCCCCTCCAGCCAGCGCCGCTTGCCAAACTCTGCAGGTTTGTGGCGCTGGAGCCGATAGGGCTGCTGCCGGAGGTGCAGAAGGGCACGATGGTCTTGCTGGAAAAGTCGTAGCTTTCCATAAAGGTGTAGATAATTTTCGGGGCCTGTCCCCACCAGATGGGGTAGCCAATGAAAATGGTGTCGTAATCGTCCATATTCTCCACTGAGCCGGAGATGGCGGGGTGACAGGTATCATCATTCTGCTTCTGGTTGGCCCGGCAGTCGCTATTGCTGTAATTCAAGTCCGCCTCCGTATAGGGCTGCTCCGGCACGATCTCATAGGTGTCCGCGCCCAGCGCGGCGGCAATGTCCCCGGCGACACCTTCTGTATTGCCTGTACAGGAGAAGTAGACCACCAAAGTCTTGCCGCCTGTTTCTTCCGGCGCGCTTGCTTCGCTATGGCTGGGTTCCGCGCTTGAGATTTTAGAACTGGATGCCTCCGCGTTTGATGAAGATTGCTTCGTCAGGCTGCTTTCTTCCGGTTTGTTGCTTTCCGATTGTGTGGGAGCCAAGGATACCTGGTTGCTGGATGAACTTCCTTGCGTTCCACAGGCCGCCAGCGCCCAAACTATACACAGGGCCAAAGCCAGCACAAGGGATCTTTTTACTTTGCTTTTCATGACAACACCCCCTTATTTCTCACAAGCCGGTATCTCCAGCCACTTCAACACGTGCTGAATGTACTCGTCCCAAAAGTACCAATTATGTACGCCGTTGCCTTCCTCATAGGTGACCTTGGACCCGGACTCTTTCAAGGCTTCCCCAATCGACCGGTTTGCATCGATCAGCGGGTCCTGCAAGCCACAGGCTACATAAATCTCCGGGAAGTGGTTGGTTCCGTCTGCCGCGTTCCTCTCCCGGATGCACTTCATCAGATAGCGGGGATTGCGGCCGGTTTCCTCCATAGCGTCCAGGTCACCGATGTTTTGCAGTTCGCCGATGGTGTTGCCCTTGGTTTTTACCCATTCCGGCAGGCGCCATAGCCACCCATGGAAAGCCCTGCGATATAGGTTTCCTCCCGCTTGTGGGAGAGAGGGAACATCTCCCGCGTCACCTTGACCAGTTCCTCGCCGATATAAGCCCCGAAATCCCCCAGGCCGCCGTCCTTCACGGAGATATCCAGATAAAAGGAGTTTTCGCCCGAAGGCATGACCACCGCCAGGCCCTTTTCCTCCGCCCACATTTTGATCCGCGTGTTTTGCAGCCAGGCGCTGCTGTTTTCGGTCAGGCCGTGGAGAAGATAAAGGGTGGGGTACGGCGCCTGGAATCTTTCCGTAGGCAGGATGGCCTGGAACACCACCTGCCGTTTTAATGTTTGGGAACGGAATTCCGCGTGTAATAATGCTATAACTTAATATCCTTTCTACTATAATGACGTCGTGTTAGTATAAATTATATCATATCATATATTTGACACGTGTCAATGATTTTCGATCAATCAAGCACCCCAACTTATCAGGGGTGCTTGATTGATGCACCTGTTATTTATTGTTCAGTGACCACACCTGCGTCTTCCCCGCCGCTGGAACATTCTGCGCCATCACGTCCACCAGCTTATGCGGCACATAGAGCTCCTCCAGGTAAGCGATTTCCTCTGCCGTCAGCTCCAGATCAACCGCCTTGGCCGCACCCTCGATATGGTGGAGCTTGATGGCCCCAACTACCAGCGAGGTAACCTTCGTCAGCAGCCAAGAGAGGGAGATTGCCGTCATGCTCACGCTGCACTTGTCGGCTGGCTCCGCCACCCGCTCAATGATTTTGCCGTCCTGCTCCGCCATGGCGTCGTACTTGCCTTTGGCATAGGTGTCCTCCTGCAAACGCTTGGAGGTCTCCCCGGGACGCTTGCTAAGCCAGCGCGCTGTAGGGGGTCATGGCGATGTTATCCTCCTGTCAGAGCCTT
This sequence comes from Acutalibacter sp., assembly GCA_022801475.1. Taxonomy (GTDB): domain Bacteria; phylum Bacillota; class Clostridia; order Oscillospirales; family Acutalibacteraceae; genus Acutalibacter. Next base: position 2,472 of record JAAWSH010000123.1, read on the forward strand.
GCCATCTCCCTTTCTTCCTCCCGGAAGATGAGGTTGTAGTGGCCTTGGATGGACACTAATTTGGCAAAGCTGTTCTGCTCGGCGATGGCGTTGGCCTTTGCCAGCTGGTAGGCGTAGCAGTTTGAGATGCCGATGTACCGCACTTTGCCCGCTTTCACGGCGTTGTTCAGCCCCTCCATGATGTCGTATATGGGCGTGTTGTAGTCCCACATGTGGTAGATGTACAGGTCAACGTAATCTATCCCCAGGTGCTGAAGACTGGTGTCCAGCACCTTTGCAATGTGCTGCTGCCCGGTGACCCCGGCGTCAATTTCAGCCTGGCTGCGGGGAACAAATTTCGTGGCCACCACCACGTCATCTCGCTTGGCGAAGTCCCGCAGGGCGCGGCCCACATATTCCTCACTGGTGCCGTTCAGGTAGCCGATGGCGGTGTCGAAGAAGTTGACCCCCAGCTCCAGCCCGCGCTTGATGATCTCACGAGAATGCTCTTCGTCGATGGTCCAGCTGTGCTGGCCTGTCTGGGCATTGCCAAAGCCCATGCACCCCATGCAGATGCGGGAGACGGTCAGGTCGGAATTGCCTAATTTTGTGTACTTCATGGTGATACCTCCAAATTATTTATACACCCGGTTTAACAAACAGGATATCTTCCGGGAATTGCTCCATGTTTTGCTCCCAATTTTCGGGTTGGATGTCCTGGATGGACACGGACACAAATTTGCAGTCGATCCTCAGTTCACTTGCGATAAAAGCCTGGGTCTTTCGGGCTAACATCTGCTTGGTTTCCATGTCCCTGCCTGGAATCATTGTGATGGCAATGTGTGGCATTCTGCGTCCTCCTTTTACTCTGCAGCATGAATGATGATCTCCCCGGATAACCAGCTGATATTTTCCTCGCTGGAGAGAATGTTCCCCAGCTCATACAGGGAAGGGTTTGCGCCGAAATCCCCATAGAACATCACCACATCCCCCCAGGGGGCGTAATAAGCCAGTGTTCCAGAGCCACCCTCTGCCAGAGGGCTGTTGCTGGTATCCAACGGGTTGGGCGGATAAAAGTTTTTTTCATTTGTGCTGAAACCCTCCAGCTGCAGGGGAAGGGGTAGCTGTTCATAGAGTGAATTTGCTGCTGCACTGTCATTTAAGGCATAGGTTATCGTTCCATTTGCGGACTCTATCGAGATATGTTTTTCCATCGGTTCTTCTCCTTCCGATGTGGTGTTATCTGTCTTGCTCTCTGGGGGCCCCTCTGCGGCAGGCAGTGTTTCTGACGGTATGGATACGGGAGTTGGGGATAGTGTTGAAGTGGGTTCTGCTGTTCTGGCCGGTTCTGTGGAGGCTGGTGGCTGCGCTTCTGAGGAAGAAGCTGGCTGCTGCACCGTATTGCAGGCCGCGAGAACTACCAGCAGCAGGAATGCTGAACACACAGCATGGAGTTTTTTCATAGCATTAGCACCTTCGCTTTTTACGCTTCCTTATTGCTTTTTTTCTTTTGTATCTCATACCGCAGATAATCCAGCCGGTCTAACTGCTTTTCATGAAAATGTATCTCGTCCAACGTTTTCCGGCGCTTTTGGTTAAGCATGAGCATCCTCTGGGCGCCGGTGCTGTCCCCCTCCAGGGCTAGGCGCATATAGCTCTCTGCTTCGTCCAGCGCAAACCCGATATCATGGAGGGTCAGGCTCAAGCCCTTCAAGGCTTCCTGTTTTGTCATTTGCCAAGCTTCCTTTCTGAAAGAAATGAGCGCCCCCGCCGGAGAAATCCTCTCTCTGGGGACGCTTCCATTTTACCGCTGGTTATGGCAAAAGTCCAATACCTGGTTTCTATTTCAGTTCATGCTTTAAAGACATATCAAGCAGAAAAGCGGGGTGGATATTCCACCCCGCTTTTTGTTTGCGAATCTTCATTACTTTTTCAATAACCGCCTCACACAGTTATAGGTGATCTCGTAAATCGTCATAAACACATAATCTATACCCGCTTCTGATATGGCTGTGCGTTGTTTCTCCGTTACGACCGTATAAGGGTATATGCCGAACATGAAAGGAAAAAAGAGTAGATAAAATCCTGCTGTTCTGAGGCGGTCATATTGGGAAAATACTTTTTCAGGCAGCTTTGTACTGTGCGTAAAGACTCGCCATAAGCCAGCTTAAATTCCTTCAGGTGTTCCGGGCGGCTGTTTCCCTCCATGTCATAATGGTTCATGGACATGAGCTTCAAAAGCTGGGGATGCTTCTCCAAAGTGCGGGCGAGGCTGTCAGCAAACTCATCCACGGTCATGGTTTTGTGCCGGGCCATCATATCATTCAAATCTGCAGTCCAGCGCTCATATTCCCGCTTCAACAGCGCAATGAAAATTTCTTCCTTTGTGTGGAAGTAATTATAGATCGAAGTCCTGGTAAAAGTGGTCTCGCTGCCAATCTCTTTAATGGTAATTTCCTTAAAGTTCATGGTCTGGTAGAGCGTCTCACAGGCGTTGATGATTTCTTCTTTACGGGCTTGGGGCAGTTCCGGCGAACCTTTTGGCATTGCGCTGCACCTCACTATGCTGTTCCTTGGAAAAGCTCACTGTGCTGTCCTTTGTATTATACTCGTATTCTGACACAGAGGCAACATATATTTTGAGTTGGGTGCAGAGTTCACAAAAAGTTCACACATCAAATCATCGGGCCGCCCCCTTCTTAAAAGAAAGGCACTTTCCTACCTTCACCCCTGCTATTCAAACATCCCCGCCGTCCGTGCCAGCAGCTCAACCACCGGCAGATGCTGGGGGCAGCTGTTTTCACACTTTTTGTATTTCATGCACTCGCTGGCTTTGGGCGAGGTCTTGGTTATGTTCTTATAGCGCCGGGCGGCGTCGCCCTTGCCCTCATAGATGATCTCATTATTCGCAATTTTGAATAAATCCGGAATGCGTATACCCTTGGGACAGCCCTCCACGCAGTAGCGGCAGCCGGTGCAGGGGATGGTGTCCACGCTCTCCAGCTTTTCCTTCGCCTGGGCCAAAACAGCACGCTCGGCATCGGTGAGTGGCTGGAAGTTTTCCATATAAGAGATATTGTCCTCCATCATTTCCATGGTGGACATCCCGCTGAG
>JAAWSH010000124.1 GCA_022801475.1 Acutalibacter sp.
AAATATTCCGACTACATCCGCTACCCCATCCGTATGGAGATGAAGAAGAGCCGCCTGAAAGAGGGCACTGGCGTGGACGGCAAGGACCCGGAGTATGACACCTTTACCGAGGTAGAGACCCTAAACAGTATGGTGCCTATCTGGAAAAAGGCCAAGAGCGAGGTAAAAGACGAGGATCTGAATAGCTTCTATAAGGAAAAGTTTTTCGACTGGCAGGACCCCTTGGGCGTCATCCGCACCTCTACCGAGGGCGCGGCCACCTATACCGCCCTGCTGTTCATCCCCAAGACCGCCCCCTACGACTACTATACCCGGGAGTTTGAAAAAGGCCTTCAGCTTTTTGCCAGCGGGGTACTGATTATGGACAAATGTGCTGACCTGCTGCCAGACTGCTTTAGTTTTGTGCGGGGCCTGGTGGACAGCCAGGACCTGTCTCTGAACATTTCCCGGGAGATGTTGCAGCACGACCGCCAGCTGAAGCTTATCGCTGGCCGGCTGGAAAAGAAAATTGCCAGCGAGCTGAAGTCCATGCTGGAAAACCACCGGGGGAAGTACGAGGAATTCTGGAAGAGCTTTGGCCTGCAAATGAAGTACGGTATGTACGACAACTACGGAGCCAAGAAGGAAGAGCTGCAAGACCTGGTACTGTTTACCAGCTCCATGGATAAAAAGTTGACCACCTTAAAGGAATACGTGGACCGGATGAAGGAGGACCAGCAGGCCATTTACTATGGCTGTGGCCAGACCCCCGAGCGCATTTTGGCCCTGCCCCAGGCCGAGGCCGTGGCTGAAAAGGGCTGGGAGATTTTGTGCCTGACGGACAATGTGGATGAGTTCGCCCTGCGGGTACTGGGTAAGTATGGAGAAAAGGAGTTTAAGAACATCTCCGCCGAGGGCCTGGACCTGGAGACCGACGAGGAGAAGGAGCGCACCAAGGAGCTAAGCGAAAGCCGCAAGGATCTGCTGGAGGCCATGGGCAAGGCTTTGGAGGGCAAGGTGAAGGCGGTAAAGCTTTCTGGGGGACTAAAGAGCCACGCGGCCTGCATCTCGACTGAGGGGATGATCTCCACCGAGATGGAGAAGGTGCTTAATGCCATGCCCGCGGGAGAGAAGGTTCAGGCCCAGCGGGTGCTGGAGCTGAACCCGGACCATCCGGTGTTTGAAAAGCTCTGCTCTTTGGCCGGAGACCAGGAAAAACTGGCGCTGTACGCGGAGATCCTCTATGGCCAGGCGCTGCTCATTGAGGGCGTGGCCCTAGAAGATCCGGCGGACTTTGTCCGAAAGGTATGCTTGGTGCTTTAGCCCGGAAAGACCGGTGCTTGGCCCATGGAGCCAGTCTAAAAATTATTGAATCAAACCATTGGGAGAGTTAGGGAATGAATCAACCAATCAATAATCCCGCGTTTTATTATCCCGCCGTCTTTGGTCAGCAGCCCCAGCCTTACCCAGGACAGCCTGCGCAGGCCATGCCAGTACAGACCGTGCCTGTGCAAACTGCACATGTGCAAATTGCGCATGTGCAGCCGGCGGGGTACCCGCCCTACCCTCAGCCAAACTATTATCAGCCTGCCGCCTATTATCCGGCCTATGCCCAGGGCCAGGCGGCGCCTGGCTTTGCCATAACGCCTCCCAAGGACCCCCGCAAAACCGGCGGGGCCCGGGTGGTAAACTGGATGTGCCTGCTAGTGCTGATCCAAATTGTAATCAGCTTTTTGGTGGGCACCGTGCTGGTGGCCGCCACCCTTGCTTTGGGATTCAACATCCAAACCGACGAGCTGGGGATGGCGCTTTACACTGTGGCAATGTCTCCGGTAGGACTTTTGCCACCATTCTTGTGCTATATGTTGGCTGGGAAGAAGGATTGGAACCAGTATTTTCGTTTTGAAAATAAGGGGGGGTTCACCAGCCTGCTGGTGGTTCTGGCGGGTTTGGGGGTAAGTTTGGCTGTGAATTTTCCCGCCAATGCCTTAATGCAGTTACTAAAGAACCTGGGAGCTGCGGACCCCACCGAAAATCTGCTGAATCTGCCTCAAAGCTTTCCCGCCTTCTGGGTAGAGCTGATGGGCATTGCGGTTATGGTGCCTGTGGTAGAGGAGTTCGCGTTCCGGGGGGTTGTTTTTTCCTCGCTGGAGCGGTTTGGTACCGGATTTGCTGTTTTTGGTTCCGCGCTGATCTTTGGCATGGCACACCTAAATATCAGCTCAGTGGTGTTTGCCACTGTGGCGGGGCTGGTAATGGGCCTGGCCTATGCCAAGACCCGGAATCTGTGGGTAACAGTGGCCATACACGCGTTGAACAATGGGATGGCTGTGGTAAGCGAGTACGCGGAGTTGCTGGTGGGCCCAGACCAGATGCTTCTGCTACAGAATCTGTTAATGTTTATCCCCCTGGGGCTGGGTCTTGTGGCACTGGCGCTTCTGCTGATTCTGCGTCTGACGAAGGGCAGCCGTGAAAGGCGCAAGGCTTTGGCGGCCCAGCAGGGGGCAAGCCAGCAAACTGAATATGCGGTGGGACAGGAAACGCCGCCCTTGTGGCGCCAGGAGGAGTGGTGCCCGGCAAAGACGCAGGAAGAGCCCCCACTGTCTCCTTTAGGCGCTGGTGAATCCTTAGGCTGCCTAGCCCATGCGCCGTCCTTTTGGTGTATGGTGGCCGCAGTGGGCATCATGTTGATCAGCATGTTCCTGTGAACCATGGAATTAGAATTTTTGCCTCAAAGAAAGTGGATGCTCCAGGCTCTGGCACTGGCCCGGGAGGCAGGGACCCAAGGTGAAGTGCCGGTGGGGGCCCTGGTGGTACGGGGGGAAGAAATCCTGGGCCAGGGGCGCAACCGCCGGGAGGCCGCCCACAGCGCCCTGGCCCATGCAGAGGTGGAGGCCCTGCACCAGGCCTGCCAGAGGATAGGAGACTGGCGGCTGACCGGGTGCCAGCTCTATGTAACTCTAGAGCCATGTCCCATGTGCCTGGGGGCTGCGGTAAACGCCCGGGTGGAGCGGATTATATATGGCGCGGACAGCGAGACCGCCTGGAACTGGGGCGGTCTTGTTGCTATGTTTGGAGGGTGTCCAAAGGTATACAGAGGTTTTATGGAAGCAGAGAGCAGAGCGCTGCTGAGGTCCTTCTTTGAGGCACGCAGATAGAGGAACCCCATTGACAGGCCCATTCTTTTATGTTAAAATTTTTCCCTGTTGGGACTCCGAGGCTGCGGCCGCCTGAAAACGGCCGCCGGGGACCGGTCTTGACCGGTTTTCCGACAGGAACCGGGTGAAAATCCCGGGCGAACCCGTCGCCGTGATGACGAAGCGACCTCCACAGGGAATATAGTTAACACACTGGAAAGTCGGTATGGTCCAATTTTTAAGGAAGTACCGCTGGCTAAGAAGAGATTACAGCCGCTAGAGGCGGTAGCCTCTTTTGAACACCGTGTGAACGAAAGCCCCGCAAACGTCACTGGCTGGCAATGCCGGCTGGGAAGACTGGGGGAAGCGTTGGGCAAGAGACTGCGTTTAGGGCGGTCTTTCATTGCCAGCCCTGAACGTCTAAGCCGAAAGACTTGCCCGGAGGGCCGTGCAATAGCCACGGGTTCTTGGCGATTTGTGCTGGGAAGCAAATATTTAGGCTTTCTTTATCTTATTTGTGTACGGGTTTTTATAGCAAATGAGATGGCCAACCCCTCCAAACCTATTAGGAGGATTTTTAGCAGTGCAAAAATTGGTAGAACACACAAAAAATTGTAGTCGAGTGGCGTGCGTGCTTTTGGCCGTGATGATGACCCTTTTGGTAGCCGCCGGCTGCCAGAGCCAGGGCCAGAGTTCGGACCAGGGGAATGGAGAGAAGAAAAGCGTTACCCTTTCGGTAACCCACCGGGACGGCTCCACCAAAAAGTTCAGCATTGAGACAACCCAAGAGATGCTGGGCGCGGCCCTACAGGACGAGAAGCTGATTGAGGGCGAGGATGGCCAGTACGGCTTGTTTATCACCACCGTGGATGGGGAAAAGGCCGACGGTGGCGCCGAGGAGTGGTGGTGCCTGACCAAAGGCGGCGAGCAGGTGAATACTGGCATAGACAGCACGCCGGTAGAGGATGGCGCCGCCTATGAGCTGGTTTTGATGACTGGATACTAAATGATGCGGCGGCTGGTTTCTCTATGCCTTATGGCTTTAATGGGCGTACTGCTGGTGGTTTCTAAGGAGGCTTTGGCCTTTTTGCCTAATTTTGAAGTGGTCTCTCTGTTCATCGTGCTGTTCACTCAGTCCTTTGGGGTACTGGCCCTGGGGGCGGTGGCGGTGTTTTTAGTTCTGGAGGGGCTGCTGTATGGCTTTGGCATTTGGTGGGTGATGTATCTATATGTCTGGCCCTTATTATTTCTGCTTGCTTGGCTTTTTCGATGGATGAGGCACGCTTGGCAATGGGCGGTTTTGTCCGGCTTGTTTGGGCTAAGTTTTGGGGCCTTGTGCTCGCTGGTGTACCTGCCGGCAGGGGGCGTTCCCATGGTACTGGGATGGATCATCAGTGGGTTCCCTTTTGACATCAGCCACTGTGCAGGAAATTTTTTACTGATGATTGTGCTCTATTGGCCTTTGCGGAAAGCCCTGGAGCGCTGTGTAACCATGGCTAGGGGTTGGCGCTGAGATATGGGCAAGGCCTAATTGACAAAGCCAAACAAGTAAATATTGAAATTTGCGGAGGCTTCCATATTTTGGCAGGTCTCCATTTTTTCTTGACAAACTGGACAAAAAAGGCTACTCTATATAATATGGGAGAATTCCCAAATGAACTGTAAAGGAGAGGTGAGCAGAGTGAGCGTCCCTCGAAGTAACGACAGCGCGGAACCCCGAGAACGGCGCTTTCGGCTTGCCTTTTTGGCGGGCCAGGCGGTTTTTGGCCCGCTCTGTTGAATGGTATTTGATAGTCAACGCAGTTTAAAAGAGAGGAAGCTCTAGAAATAAGCAATCTCTTTTAAACCAGCGGTGCGGCCGGCTGCTTGAAAATCCCAGAGATTCTCAAGGGTGTTTACTATAATTATAGATGGCTAGCGTGCTTTTTTAGCTTGGGGCATCCTGTTTTGGCCTCGGGCCGGCGCGGTTGTCTTTTTTGTAATACAGAGTGGGAGGAGCCTCCTTTTGTCACGGTAGGTTCCTGGGGTTTCGTGTTGTGTACTTCTCAATATTTTGATGAAGATTCAAAAGGAGGTACACGATATGGACAAGAATTGGATAGAAGAGATGGTAGGGCGTCTGCTGCCTATGTTTGAAGAGCGGCAGTATTCCCAGGCGGGGACCCTTGTAAAGGATATGAACCCTGCCGACGCGGCCCTGGTGCTGGAGGAGCTTCCTCAGCAGAAAATGCCCCTGCTGTTCCGTCTGCTGCCCAAGGAGCTGGCGGCGGATGTGTTTGCCTATATGTCACCGGAAAGCCAGGAGCTGCTGGTGCAGGGCTTTAGTGACCGGGAACTGGACGATTCAATCATGACCAGGCTTACGGCATCGAATGCAGGCTCCTGAAACAGAAAGGCGTATACTCCGTCAAGGCCACCCCCTGCAACGGAGGTGTGTTCAT
>JAAWSH010000125.1 GCA_022801475.1 Acutalibacter sp.
TGTGTTGCGCGTTGCGGTGTGTTACGGCTTCTACCTATAGTTATAACAATATACATTTTGTACACGACTTTATAAAACACCGTAACACAACACAACACGTAACACATCAGCAGCGCAAGCGCTGCACCGTTAGTCGCGGAATCGGGCAAAGCTGCGCCCTACCTGGGTGGTGACGGTTAGCCCAGCCAGCGCGTTCTTCTACCCGCTTCCGATCCTATCCGCGCTGGCCCGGCTGGAAGCTGCCACCAGCAAGGAAGCCTAAGGAAACACTGCCGGGGCCAAAGGGAGGGCCCGTATTTAGCTAAAGCAAAAAAGAAGGAGTCGCGCCGGAAGCCCCCAAAGGAACGCGCTGGCTAAGCCCACGGTTTACAGCGGCAAGTGAGCCGGAGCGAACGCCCCCGCGACTAACGGTCCAGCGCTTGCGCTGGCGAACGCCTCCGCGACATTGGATGCAACGTCACGTTGCCGGAAGCCCCCAAAGGAACGCGCTGGCTAAGCCCACGGTTTACAGCGGCGAGTGAGCCGGAGCGAACGCCCCCGCGACTAACGGTCCAGCGCTTGCGCTGGCGAACGCCTCCGCGACATTGGATGCAACGTCACGTTGCCTACATGAAGAAGCCTAGGACAATGCCGCCTGCTACTGCGGAGGCGATTTGGCCGGATACGTTGGCCCCTACCGCGTGCATCAGCAGGTGGTTCTGGTTGTCCTCCGCAATGCCCATCTTTTCCACCACTCGGGCGGACATGGGAAAAGCAGAGATGCCCGCCGCGCCGATCATGGGGTTCATCTTGTTCTTGGTGAATAGGTTCAGCAGCTTGGCGAACAGCACCCCGCCAATGGTGTCAAATATAAAGGCAAATAGGCCCAGGGCCATAATCATCAGGGTCTCTATCGTGACAAAGCGGTCCGCCTGCATGGAGAAGGAAATGGTGATGCCCAGCAGCAGGGTGACCAGGTTTGCCAGGTCGTTTTGGGCTGTCTCGGAAAGCCGGTTTAGCACCCCGCACTCGCGGATGAGATTGCCAAACATCAAAAACCCGACCAGCGACACCGAGGCCGGGGCCACCAGCCCGGCCACAAAGGTGACCAGAATGGGGAACAGAATGCGGGTGGTCTTGCTCACCGCGCCGGGGTGGTATTCCATGCGGATGCACCGCTCTTTTTTGGTGGTCACCAGCTTGATGGCCATGGGCTGGATGATGGGCACCAGGGCCATGTAAGAGTAGGCCGCCACGGCAATGGCCCCAATGTAAGAGGACTTTAGCACCTGGCTGACCAGGATGGAGGTGGGGCCGTCCGCAGCGCCAATGATGCCGATGGAGGCCGCGTCCCGGATGTCAAAGCCAAGAACAGCCGCCAGCACAATGGTGAGGAAAATGCCAAACTGGGCCGCTGCCCCAAAGAGGAACATCTTGGGGTTTGAGAGCAGGGGGCCGAAGTCGATCATGGCCCCAATGCCAATGAACAGCAGCAGGGGAAAGGCCTCGGAGGCCTCGATGCCGGTCTCGAACAGCCACTGTATAATGCCCCTGGTCTCGCCCACACCCTGCATGGTCTGGTTTAGTACGCCGGAAAGGGGCAGGTTTACCAGAATGGCCCCAAACCCCATGGGCAGCAGCAGGGCGGGCTCGTAGTCCTTCTTAATGGCCAGCCAAATTAGCGCGGCCCCCACCAGGTACATCACCACCTGCCGCCACGTAATGGCCAGCAGGCCTTCCCACAAAAATTCCATTGGTTTTACTTCCTCTCTTTTTTGGTTAGTCTGCCCGAAAAAAGGGCTATGTATACAAAACAGACCTGTGGGCGGGCAATCCACATAGGAATACCGCGCGCCACAGGTCTGGTCGTTTCAAGCTAACCCAGAACCAGAAGCCCTGTTTGGCGGGCCGCCGGTCCATGATTGTTGAGATAGCTGCAAGGCTGTGCCCTGCCGACTACTCCCCTATCGCAAATTTAATTATAGCATATATGGAAGATTTTGTCAAGAGCTTTTCGGGTTTTGGGGCTAACTAGCCAGCGCCCCAGTGTCCCTCTGGGCAGCGCTGGGCCTTTTTGGCGGCCCGCACTTCTACAAAGCAGCCGCACAGGGCGCACATGCCGTTTTGCAGGTTTTGGCAGGCTTTGCACAGGGCCAGCCGCTGGGCGTACAGGGCCTGGGGGGTCTTTTGCTCCTCTGGCAAATGGTCTATGTATTCATAGATGGAGGCAAAATAGGCCCCGTCCAGGTCCCGCAGCAGGCAGCGCTTGCAGGCGCGGCTCACTTTAGGGTGATCTCCGCCACGGAGCAGGCGGGCAGGGTGAAGCGCACCGCGTTCCCCTCTGCCTGGAAGCCGGTCATGGGGGCAATCTCCACCGCGTTTGGCCGGTCAAAGTCGTTGTAAGCGTCCATGCTTCCGCTAAGCAGCCTGCCGGTCACCTCTTGGGGCGTTTTTGCCAGCAGCTCTACCGGGCAGGCCTCTGCGGCGTTCAGGTTGGCCACGGTTACGTGCACGACGCCCTGGGCGTCCTCCGAGGCGGACACGCTTAGGTCCTGGACGCCCTCCACAGTGCCAGTCTCCGCAAAACAGCCCAGCAGGGTGGCGTCCTGGTGGCTCTTGTACAGGTCGAACACATGGTAGGTGGGGGTGAGCACCATCTTGTCCCCTTCGGTCAGAATCACGGCTTGCAGCACGTTGACCATTTGGGCAATGTTGGCCATCACCACCCGGTCGCTGTGGCGGTTGAAAATATTCAGGGTAAGGGCGGCCACCATAGCGTCCCGCATGGTGTTCTGCTGGTAGAGGAACCCGGGGTTGGTGCCAGGCTCTACGTCAAACCAGGTGCCCCACTCGTCCACAATCAGGCCCACCTTGTGGCTGGGGTCGTGCCGGTCCATGATCTGGGCGTGCCGGGTCACCAGCTCGTCCATATACTGGGCTTTGCGCAGGGTGGTGTAGTACTCCGCCTGGGTAAACTGGGTGGCGCTGCCCTTGTGGTTCCAGGTCTCCCCAGGCACGGTGTAGTAGTGCAGGGAGAGGCCGTCCGCGTACTCCCCGGCAATTTCCATCACCTTGTCGGTCCAGTCATAGTCCGCGGCATTGGGCCCGCAGGCAATCTTAAACACCCGGTTGTCCCCGTAGTTGCGCACATAGGTCTGGAAGCGGCGGTACAGGTCCGCGTAGTACTCGGGGCGCATATTGCCGCCGCAGCCCCAGTTTTCGTTGCCCACGCCAAAATATTTCACCTTCCAGGGCTCCTTTTGGCCGTTTTGCTCCCGCAGCTGGGCCATGGGGGACACGCCGCCAAAGGTCATGTACTCCATCCACTCGCTCATTTCCTGCACCGTGCCGCTGCCCACATTGCCGTTGATGTAGGGCTCGCAGCCCACCTGGCGGCAGAACTCCAGGAACTCGTGGGTGCCAAAGGAGTTGTCCTCCACCACGCCGCCCCAGTGGGTGTTAATCATCCGCTTGCGGTTCTCTTTGGGGCCAATGCCGTCTTTCCAGTGGTACTCGTCTGCAAAGCAGCCCCCGGGCCAGCGCAGCACAGGCAGTTTGATGTTTTTTAGGGCCTGTACCACGTCGGTGCGCATCCCGTTGACGTGGGGGATGGGGGAGTCTGTGCCGACAAAGAGGCCGTTATAGATGCAGCGGCCCAGGTGCTCGGAAAAGTTGCCATAAATATTTTTGTTGATTTTGCTCTTTTTGTCCAGGGTGTTTACGATGATTTTTCTCATGATAAAGTTCCTTTCGTTATAATATAGCTTTTCTAAGTGGGACATATTGCGCGGTGAAGGGGCGGGAGATTTGGCTTTGCCAAGTCTTGGCCCTTCCAAGGTCCAGGGCGAGAAGCCCTGGTAGGGCAGAGTCCCATAAAGTGCTTGCCGCGCGAGAAGGCCTCCGGCGGCCATGGGGCTTTGCCCCCTGGACCTCCACGGCCTTTGAAAAAGCCGGCGAAACTTTTTACTGTTCCGCTGCCGGGGCCGCTTTGCTTGCCGCGAGAATCACTCCGTTAAATGGGCCTGGGTCCAGTCATAGGTAGCGGTGCACACGTCCTTCACACAGCCCTGGTCTATGGGGGAGCGCATGCCCACCGCGTGGGCCAGCTCCACAAAGGTTTGGGTGCCGCCCAGCCGGACAAACTCCATATACTTCTTCCAGGCCTTTTCCCGGTCCTCTAGAGAGAGGGCGTAGAATTGCAGGCTCATCACCTGGGCCAGGCAGTAGTCAATGTAATAGAAGGGGGTCTGGTAAATGTGCATTTGCCGCTGCCAGCCCGCGCCCCGGCTATAGAAGGGCAGGTCCGCGAAGTCAAGATAGGGGCGGTAGAGCTTTTCCAGCCGGGCCCAGGTCTGGTTGCGCTCTTCTGGGGTCATCTCCGGGCGGCTGTAGACCTCGTGCTGGAAGTGGTCCACCAGGCAGCCGTATGGAATAAAGATCAGGGCGTCCTCCGCGTGGGAGAGCTCGTATTTATCCGTCATGGGCCCAAAGAACAGGTGGTGCCAGGGGGCGGTGAGGAACTCCATGCTCATAGAGTGGGTCTCGCAGCCCTCCATGCTGGGAAAGCGGTTGGCGGACACCTCAATGCTGCGGTCCGCGATGTAGTTGGCAAAAGCGTGGCCCGCCTCGTGGGTCAGCACGTCCACATCGCCAGAGGTGCCGTTAAAATTGGAGAAGATAAAGGGATATTTGTAGTCCGGCAGGCTGGTGCAGTAGCCGCCGGGGGCCTTGCCCTCTTTGGCCAGCACGTCGAAGAGCTCGTTATTCATCATCAGGTCCATAAAGGCCCCGGTCTCTGGAGAGAGCTCGTGGTACATTTTTTGCCCAGCGGCCATAATTTCCTCCGGGGTGCCCTGGGGCTTGGCGGAGCCGTCCTTAAACTTAATGGGGTCGTCATAGAACTTAAAGTCCCCCACGCCAAGACGCTTTGCCTGGCGCTCCTTCACCTTCACAGCCAGGGGCACCAGGTCCCGCACCACTTGAGAGCGGAAACTGTCCAGGTCCTCCGGGGTGTAGCAGTTGCGGCCCATGCGCAGAAAGCCCAGGGGCACGTAGTTTTCAAAGCCCAGCTGCCGGGCCTGCTGGGTGCGGTTTTTCACCAGCTGGTCGTAAAGGCTGTCCAGCTCTGCCTGGTGCTGGTCAAAGAAGCTTCCCTCCGCCTCCACGGCGGCCTTGCGTACAGCCCGGTCCGGGTCCTGCTTATAGGGGGTTAGCTGGGGAATGGTGAGGGTTTTGCCCATAAACTCCACCTGGGCGCTGGCGTACAGCTTCTGGTACTCGGTGGTCAGGCGGTTTTCCTCCTGCATCAGGGGGATAATCTCTGGGGAGAAGGACCGGAGCTCCATCTCGATGTTCACAAAGAGCAGCGCGCCCAGCTCCTTTTCCAGCTCGGCCCGGAAGGGGGACTGGAACAGGGCCTGGTTAAAGGCCTGGGTTTTTTCAGAGAGGAGAGGGTACTGCTGGTCCAGGTAGGCCTGCTCTTCCTCGTAGAAGGTATCCCGGGTGTCCACCGTGTTGCGAATGCCGCAGATAGAGGCCTGGGTGCTGAAATGGTCGGTAAGCTCCTCCATTTC
>JAAWSH010000126.1 GCA_022801475.1 Acutalibacter sp.
ATCCTTCAGCTGCTGCCCGGCACCCAGGGCATTTACGGCCTGCTCATCGGCTTTGTCACCCTCACCCAGATCGGCGTGCTGGGCGGCAGCGCCGAGATGAGCCTCTCCAAGGGCCTGCTGTACCTGGCCGCCTGCCTGCCCATGGCCATTGTGGGCATGGTCTCCGCCAAGTGGCAGGCCAAGGCCGCGGTTTCTTCCATCAGCCTGGTGGCCAAGAAGCCCGACCAGTTCGGTAAGTCCATGATCTTCCCCGCCATGGTAGAGACCTACGCGGTTCTGGCCCTTTTGATCTCCATCCTCTCCATCACCAGCATTGCCGGCATTAACGTATGAGGCGCCCGCTGAACCCTGAGAGAGAGGAGGTAGTTCCATGACCGGACTGGAAGCTATTATCAACCAAATTACCGGTGACGGGCAAAAAGAGGCCCAGGAAATTCTGGATCAGGCCAAAGCCCAGACCGCCGAGGCAATGGAAAAGGCCAAGGCCCAGGCTGCCGAAAAGAGCGCCGCTGTGCTGAAAGACGCCGAGCGCCAGGCCCAGGACATCCGCGACAGGGCAAAGTCCTCTGCCGAGCTGGAGCAGCGCAACCAGATGCTGCTTTTCAAGCAGGAGCTCATCCGCGAGACCGTGGACGCCGCCCGGGACGCCATGGAGAATGCCCCGGACGGGGAATATTTCGACATGCTTTTGGATCTTTATAAGCGCTTTGCCCTGGAAGGCCGGGGCGAGATGCGGCTGGGAGCCCGGGACCTTGCCCGGCTGCCCGATGATTTTCTGGCCAAAATGCGCGCGGCCGTTCCCAAGGCGGAGGTCACCATCAGCCCTAAGTCCCACCCAGTAGACAACGGGTTCCTGTTGGTTTACGGCGGCGTGGACATTAATTGCACCTTCAAGGCTGTGTTCGAGGACGCGTACGAAGAGCTGCGGGACGCGGCCGGCAGGCTGCTGTTCCCAGTGGCGTAAACCCCGCCCGAAGAAAGGAAGCCATCTTCTATGAGTGACAATTACATCTATGCGGTGGCACGGGTGCGCTCCCGAGAGCTGGGCCTGCTGGGCCGCCAGGACGTGGACCAGCTGATGGCCTGCCGCAGCTATGACGAGTGCCTGCGGGTGCTAAGTGACAAGGGCTGGGGCGCGGGAGAGGGCGCTTCTTCAGAGGCTGTTTTGGCCGCGGAAGAGGAGAAAACCTGGGCGTTCATCCACGAGCTCACAGACGATCTCACGCCTTTCCAGGTGCTCCTGTTCCCCACCGACTACAATAATCTGAAGGCCGCTATCAAGGCCGTGGTTACCAGCGTCCAGCCCCAGGATGTGTTCCTGCCTGGAGGAGCCGTAGACCCCCAGCTGATGCTGCGCTGCGTACGGGAGGGCGACTTCACCGAGCTGCCTGGCCGTATGGCCCAGGCGGCGGACAACGCTTACCATACCCTGCTGCAAACAGAGGACGGCCAGCTGTGCGACGTGATTTTGGACCAGGCGTGTCTGGCGGACGTGCTGGACTGCGGCAGAAACAGCGAAAGCGATATTTTAGAAGCATACGCCGAAATGCTGGCAGCCACCAGTAACATCAAGGTGGCGGTGCGGGCCTGCAAGACAGGCAAAAGCCGCGTCTTTTTGGACATGGCCCTGGCTCCCTGCGGCAGCTTGGACGTGGCCGGCCTGGCTGTGGCGGCCTGCAAGGGTTTGGACGAATTATTTGCCTATCTGGCGGTAACGCCCTATGGCGAGGCTGCCGAGCGGCTGAAAGACTCCTACTCCGCTTTTGAAAAATGGTGTGACGACAAGGTGATGGACCTGGTGAAGGAGCAGAAAATGAACCCCTTTGGCATCGGTCCGCTGTTCGCCTATGTTATCGCCCGGCGCAATGAGATCAGCACTGTGCGGATTATCCTTTCCGGAAAGCTCAACGAGCTGGACGACGGGATGATTCGGGAAAGACTGAGGGAAATGTATGTATAAAATAGCAGTTTTGGGCGACCGCGACAGCATCTACGGCTTTGCGGCCCTGGGGCTGGAGGTTTTCCCAGTGGCTGATAGCGAAACCGGCGCCAAGACCCTGCGCCGCCTGGCGGAGCAGGAGTATGCGGTGATCTACATTACCGAGGCCCTGGCTCAGGGACTAGTCTCAGAGCTGGACCGCTACCGTGAGGGCCTTTTGCCAGCGGTAATCCCCATTCCCGGGGTGCACGGCAATACCGGCATGGGCATTAACATGGTAAAGCATTCTGTAGAGCAGGCGGTGGGCTCGGATATTATCTTTAATGGCGACTAAGGAAGGGCGCACCCAAAAGGGAGCTGGCTCCTTTGCCCCTTTTGCCCTATGGAAAAGGCTTAGTCTGTTACAGTACAATCGCCACACGAAACTATTTTAGAAATGGGTGATCGGTAAACATGAGCAATGGCACCATCAAAAAAGTGGCCGGTCCTCTTGTTATCGCCAAGGGTATGCGCGACGCAAACATGTTTGACGTGGTACGTGTCAGCGAGCGCCGCCTGATTGGCGAAATCATAGAGATACACGGCGACGAGGCCTCTATTCAGGTTTATGAAGAGACCTCCGGCTTGGGGCCTGGGGCTCCGGTGGAATCTACCGGCGCGCCCCTTAGCGTGGAGCTGGGCCCAGGCCTTATCACAAGTATTTACGACGGCATCCAGCGTCCGCTGGATGATATTATGAAGATCTCCGGCAACAACCTGGAGCGCGGCGTGGAGGTTCCCTCTTTGAAGCGGGACCTGGAGTGGGACTTTGTGCCCAGCGCCAAAGTGGGCCAGGAGGTGACCGGCGGCGACATTATCGGCTCTGTGCAGGAGACCGTGGTGGTATCCCACAAAATCATGATCCCCCCCGGGGTCTCGGGCAAGCTGACCGACATCAAGGCCGGCAAGTTTAAGGTGACGGACACAGTGGCCACTGTGGAGACCCAGGAAGGCCCCAAGGCCATTGGCCTAATGCAGAGCTGGCCTGTGCGCCAGGGCCGCCCCTATAAGCAGAAGCTCTCTCCCGACATGCCTCTTATCACCGGCCAGCGGGTGGTGGACACCATGTTCCCCATTGCCAAGGGCGGCGTGGCGGCAGTTCCGGGCCCCTTTGGCAGCGGCAAGACCGTGGTGCAGCACCAGCTGGCCAAGTGGGCCGAGGCCGACATTGTGGTTTACATCGGCTGCGGCGAACGCGGCAACGAGATGACCGACGTTTTGAACGAGTTCCCCGAGCTGGTGGACCCCAAAACCGGCAAGTCCCTGATGGAGCGTACCGTTCTGATCGCCAACACCTCCGACATGCCCGTGGCTGCCCGTGAGGCCTCTATTTACACTGGCATTACCATTGCCGAGTACTTCCGGGACATGGGCTACTCTGTGGCCCTGATGGCAGACTCCACCTCCCGCTGGGCCGAGGCCCTGCGCGAGATGTCCGGCCGTCTGGAAGAGATGCCCGGCGAAGAAGGCTACCCCGCCTACCTGGGCAGCCGTTTGGCCCAGTTCTACGAGCGTGCTGGTTCTGTTAAGACCCTGTGCTCTGGGGACCGGGAAGGCGCCCTGTCCGTAATCGGCGCGGTATCCCCTCCCGGCGGCGACATCTCCGAGCCCGTCTCCCAGGCCACCCTGCGTATTGTCAAGGTGTTCTGGGGTCTAGACTCCTCCCTGGCCCAGCAGCGGCACTTCCCGGCCATTAACTGGCTGACCAGCTACTCTCTGTATCTGGACAACATGGAAAATTGGTTTAACACCAATGTGGCCGAGGACTGGACCACCCAGCGCACCAAGATTATGGGTCTGCTGCAAGACGAGGCCGAGCTGCAAGAAATTGTGCAGCTGGTAGGCATGGACGCCCTCTCGGCCCCGGACCGTCTGAAGCTGGAGGCCGCCCGGTCTATCCGTGAGGACTTCCTGCATCAGAACGCTTTCGACGATATTGACACCTACACCTCCCTGGAGAAGCAGCACGACATGATGCTGCTGATTACCGGCTACTACGAGAAGGCCCTGGCCGCCCTAAACGGCGGGGTGGATATTCAGAAGCTCATCGACCTGCCCGTGCGCGAGCAGATCGGCCGCTTCAAGTACACCGAGCCTGCCAACCTGAAAGAGAATTTCGACCAGGTGATGGCCCAGCTGGATAAAGAACTGAACGAAGCCAAAGAAGCAAAGGAGGACTTCTAATGCCAAAGGAATATAGAACCATTCAGGAAGTGGCAGGCCCTCTGATGCTGGTACGGGACGTGGAGAACGTTTCTTACGACGAGCTGGCGGAGATTGAGCTGGCCAATGGCGAGCGCCGCCGCTGTAAAGTGCTGGAAATTAACGAGGGCAACGCCCTGGTGCAGCTGTTTGAAAACTCCACGGGTATTAACCTTTCTAACTCCAAGGTCCGTTTTCTGGGCCACAGCATGGAGCTGGGGGTTAGCGAGGATATGCTGGGCCGGGTATTCGACGGCCTGGGCCGGCCCATTGACGGCGGCCCGGAGATCCTGCCCGACCGCAGGGTGGACATTAACGGCCTGCCCATGAACCCCGCCGCCCGCAACTATCCCCAGGAGTTCATCCAGACCGGTGTTTCCGCCATTGATGGCCTGAATACCCTGGTGCGCGGGCAGAAGCTGCCCATCTTCTCCGCCTCCGGTCTGCCCCACGCCCAGCTGGCGGCCCAGATCGCCCGCCAGGCCAAAGTGCGCGGCACCAACGACCCCTTCGTGGTGGTGTTCGCGGCTATGGGTATTACCTTTGAAGAGTCCAACTTCTTTGTGCAGAGCTTTAAGGAGACTGGGGCGATTGACCGTACCGTTATGTTCGTGAACCTGGCCAACGACCCGGCCGTAGAGCGCATTGCCACCCCCAAGATGGCCCTGACCGCCGCCGAGTACCTGGCCTTTGAGAAGAACATGCACGTGCTGGTCATCCTGACGGACATTACCAACTATGCCGACGCCCTGCGGGAGGTCTCCGCCGCCCGGAAAGAGGTGCCTGGCCGCCGGGGATACCCTGGCTACATGTACACCGACCTGGCCACCATGTACGAGCGCGCTGGCCGGCAGAAGGGAAAGAATGGCTCTATTACCATGATTCCCATCCTGACCATGCCGGAAGGCGATAAGACCCACCCCATCCCCGACCTGACCGGCTACATCACCGAGGGACAGATTATTCTAAGCAACGAGCTGTACCGCAAGAATGTGGCGCCGCCCATTGACGTGCTGCCCTCTCTAAGCCGTTTGAAGGATAAGGGTATTGGCGAGGGCCGCACCCGGGCAGACCACGCCGCTACCATGAACCAGCTGTTCGCCGCCTATGCCCGTGGCAAAGAGGCCAAAGAGCTGATGGTGGTGCTGGGTGAGGCCGCCCTGACGGAGATCGACAAGCTGTACGCCAAGTTTGCCGACGCCTTTGAGAGCGAATATGTGTCCCAAGGCTATAACGCCAACCGGGACATTGAGGAGACCCTGGACATTGGCTGGAAGCTGCTTTCCATCCTGCCCAGAAGCGAGCTGAAGCGTATTAACGACAAGTTCCTGGATCAGTATTACGGAAAGGTGTGATG
>JAAWSH010000127.1 GCA_022801475.1 Acutalibacter sp.
GGTGGCCCTGCGCCGGGTGAACTATTACATTGGCGTCTGCGACAATATTACGGACATTCTCATTGAACGGAACTTCCCTGCTGACCGTATCGAGACAATTTACAATGGTATTGATTTCAATTCTCCCATCACCTGCCAGCCCAAAGAAGAATTTCTCCGGTCTATTGGTATGGACTACCACTCTGGCGACGTGGTGGCTGGTATTGTGGCACGGCTTTCCCCAGTGAAAGACATTCCCACCCTGCTGCGGGCCGTGAAGCTGGCCCGGGAAAAGCTGCCGGGCCTGAAGTTGGCCATTGCTGGGGACGGTGAGGACCGGGAAAAGCTGGAGCAGCTTACCGCCCAGCTGGGACTTTCGGATATTGTGTGCTTTGCCGGGTGGCTGAAGGACATCAATTCTTTTTACCATGCCATTGATATTAACCTGATCACTTCTCTGTCAGAGGGGTTTCCCTACGTGCTCACCGAGGCGGCCCGCATGCACCGGGTAACTATTTCTACCAATGTAGGCGGTATCCCCTCCTTGATTATTCACGGGGAGACGGGTCTGCTCTTTACTCCCAAGGACGAAAAGCGGCTGGCCCAGCTTCTGGCCGACTTAGCCGCCGACCCTCAGCTGCGCCGTACCCTGGGAGACCGGCTGTATGAAAAAGCCCGCCGCCAACTGTCGCTAGAGAGCATGGTGCAGCGCCAGCTGGAGATTTACGACACCATTTTGGCAAAGGAAGCACGCAAAAACGCTGGCCGGCGAGATGGTGTGGTCATTTGTGGCGCCTATGGCCATGGCAACGCGGGGGACGACGCTATTTTGAAATCCATCATTCAGTCCATACGTCAGTTGGACCAGTTTATCCCTGTCACCGTGCTGGCAAAAAACACTCAAAGCATTAAGCAGCGGTACAAGGTCCACTCCATCTACACCTTTAACCTCCCCCGCATCCTGCGAGCCATGAAAAGTTCCAGGCTGTATATCAACGGCGGCGGCACACTGATTCAAAACGCTACCAGCCACCGGAGCCTGTGGTATTATCTCTTAACCCTATGGGCCGCCAAGCGCCTGGGGAATCAAGTGGACATGTACGGCTGCGGCATTGGGCCAGTAGCTGGAACGCGGAACATCCGCCTGGTCCGCAAGGTGCTGAACCGCTCGGTAAATGTGATCACCCTGCGGGAGGAGGAATCTCTGCGGGAGTTGAAAAGCTATGGTGTTACCCAGCCCCGCACGGTTCTTAGCTCGGACCCGGCTCTGATACTCTCCCCTGCCGGAGAAGCGGAGACCAGCCGCTACCTGCGGGACCAGGGCTTTGATCCAAAGGGCAAGTATATCTGCTACCTGCTGCGGAACTGGCGGGGCTTTGTGGAAAAAGCGCCTGTTCTGGCCCGGTGCGCCCAGCGGGCCAGAGATGAATATGGCCTAGAGCCTGTGTTCATCTCCATCAACGCTTTCCAGGACGAGTCCGCCGCCCAGGCGGTGCTGAGCTGCATGGACCACCCCGGCAAGCTGCTCACCGGGGCGCCAGGGCCAGAAATGCTAATCTCCATTTTAAGCCATATGGATGTGGTCGTCTCCATGCGGCTGCACGGGCTGATTTTTTCCTCTCTCAGCGGAGTACCTCTGGTGGGGGTCAGTTACGACCCGAAAATCGGTTCTTATCTGCGGTATTTAGGCTATGGCGAGTGCGTGGACCTCTCGGACGTAACAGAAGAATGGCTGCACGCGGCCACCGGACGGGCCGCAGACATGGCCCCCCGTCAGGACGAGCTGCGGGCCAAAACCCAGCGGCTGATTGATGTGGAGAGGGAGAATATCACCGCCGTAAAGGGACTGCTGGACAGGAACGAAGGGCATAGCCAGTAAATCTTTAGGTCCGGTTTGCCGGCATTCTAGTAGGGCCTGTTTGAAAATAGAGGAAGTGCCGGATTTTTTGCTCAAGACGAGTCAGTTTTAAGGAAAAAACCGCAAGTCTATCTTCCGTCACGAGGACTTTTGACGCAGAAAGGGGCCGCTTATGGGAAAAAGACGGCGTTTTCAATTTGGAGAAAAGTCAGGATTTTTGGCACAGAGGCCATTCGTTTTCGGCGAAAAGACAATTTTTCGAATTTTTAAGACAGACTGGGTTTGTTGACAAAGTCGAGACTTGAAAAAAGATGCACAAAATCAAGCGGTAAAACATGGCCGCTTCAAAAGAGAAGCAACTTTTTATGTATTTATTTGTGCACTTTACCAACAAGTGTCCCCGGCTTGGCACTTTGTCAAGAGGCCCAGACTCTAGCAAAGACTTAACGACTCACAGGTACTGGTCTCTGCTGGGAGGCCGGCTGGCACAGGAGGGGTTTCGCAATCCGGGAACTATATGGGAGACAAGGCCGCAACTGGCCTGGAAATCTAGAAAGCGAGGGAAACTTTTTATGGAAAATGTTCTGCAAGCTGTAAAAGCAAATATCGCCAAGGTTCTGGTGGGTCAGGAGCGCACCGCCGACCTGCTGCTTACCGCCTTATTGGCTGGAGGGCACGTGTTGGTGGAGGACGTGCCCGGCATGGGAAAAACTGTGATGGCCCGGGCTCTGGCAAAATCTGTAGATGCAGACTTTGGCCGGGTGCAGTTTACCCCTGACCTGCTGCCCTCGGACGTGACGGGCCTGAACTTCTTTGACCAGCAAAAGGGCCAGTTTGTGTTCAGCCCGGGGCCGGTGTTCTGCAATATTCTGCTGGCCGATGAGATCAACCGGGCCACCCCCCGCACCCAGTCCAGTCTGCTGGAATGCATGGCCGAAGGACAGGTCACTGTGGACGGCGTCACTCGCCGGCTGCCTCCGCCCTTCTTTGTCATTGCCACCCAAAACCCAGTGGAGACCCTGGGCACCTATCCCTTGCCCGAGGCCCAGCTGGACCGCTTTCTTATGCGCATCTCTATGGCCCCGCCCAGCCCAGACCAGGAGGTAGCCATTTTAGAGCGCTTTATGGACGCGGAGCCGCTGGAGGAACTTTCTCCCGTCTGTAATAAAGAGGAGATCATCCGCCTACAAAAAAAGTCCCGGCAGGTCTTTGTGCACCCAGCCCTTTTGGGCTACATAGCTTCTATAGCCCAGCAGTCCCGGGGACAGAGCGGCATTGAGCTGGGTCTAAGCCCCCGGGGCAGTCTGGCCCTACTGCGGGCCTCCCAGGCTTTCGCCCTGGTGCAGGGCCGGACCTTTGTCACCCCCGAGGACATTAAGGCCGTGGCACAGCCCGTGGTGGCCCACCGGCTCTCTGTCAGCGGAACCGGCGGCAGCGCACCTCAGAAACAGGCTGCGGAAAACCTGCTGGCCGCTGTGACAGTTCCCACGGAGGAGTGGGAGAAGTAATGATCATTATTATTCTTATTCTCTTGGCCTCCCTGGTCCTAATCTTCTGCGGCGTGCGGGCCCTGTACCAGCTGTACTGGAAAAAAGGCCTTAGCTGCCGCATTGCCTTTACCCAAGACTATGCGGTAGAGGACAGTGTATCCGCCCTGTCCGAGGTGATCACCAACCGGAAACTACTCCCCTTGCCTACTGTGGAGATCAGCTTTCATATGGACAAGCGGCTCCAGTTTGGCTACGGTGAAAACGCGTCCATTAGCGACCAGACTTACCGCCGGGATGTGTTCGCAGTATCCATGCAGCAGAAAATCACCCGTACCTTGGATTTCAAATGCGCGGGCCGGGGGTATTTCCGTATTGATGAGGCGGGTCTAGCTGCGGCGGATCTATTCCTCACCCGAAAATACCTGACCACTCTGCCCCAAAGCACCGAGTTCTACGTACTGCCCAAACCGGTGCCCACAGGGCAGATTAACATTCCCTATTCCCGCATTATGGGCGCGGTACTCAGCCGCAAGCGGGTGTGCGACGACCCCTTTGAGTTCGGGGGACTGCGGGAGTATTCCCGAGGCGACCCTATGAAGTATATCAACTGGAAGGCCACCGCCCGTGCAGGCAAGCTGCTGATCAACCTGCACGAGTCTACCCTGTCCCAGCGGGTGGTCATTGGTATTGACATGGAGACAGGCGGCTGGCAGGGGGATTTTCTCAATGAGGCCGGGGTTCGGGTGGCCTGTTCTTTAGCGGAACGGTTGCTGGCCGATGGCGTGGAGGTAGGGCTGTACAGTAACGGGTCTGATGTGCAAACCGGACAGCTGTGGAAACAAGAAAGCGTGGCTGGCTCAGGCAGCTTGTTATTCCTAAAGAAAAAACTGGCCTGCCTGCAAGGCGGCGCCAGCTTGACGCCAATTTGCCGGTGTATACCCCAACCTGCGGATACAGACGACCTGCTGGTTCTGGTCTCTCGCAGCCAGCGCAAGGACCTATGCCAAGCCTTTTCGGCAGCAGTGGGCAAGGGCCAGGGGCTGCGCATCGTTCCCTGCGGCGCAGAGCATGGGGAATTGCCGGAATATCGAAATGTCCAGCTGGTCTGGATGGAATTTTAAGGGGGCGAAGCCATGAAGAAACTCAAAGAGCTACTAGGGCTCACGGATTTGCAGATTCTGCTGCGGGC
Source organism: Acutalibacter sp. (assembly GCA_022801475.1). Classification (GTDB taxonomy): domain Bacteria; phylum Bacillota; class Clostridia; order Oscillospirales; family Acutalibacteraceae; genus Acutalibacter. The sequence continues at coordinate 4,517 of JAAWSH010000127.1, forward strand.
TTTGGCTCGCCTGCACTGTGGGCTGGTAGCAGGAATCCTCTTTGCCTTTGGTTTCAGTGTGTTACAGCAGTTTGATATTTACTACTCATTAACAGTGGCGTTTTTCCGCGGTCTGCTGTTCGCGCTGCCCGCTGGGCTCAGCTATTATGCAGCCAAACGAACCCGAACCCTGTGGCAATATCTGCTGGCCTCCCTTTTATTGTGCGGCCTTAGCTTTTTGCTTACCGGCCACCTGGGGGGCGTGATTTTGACTGTCCTGATGTGCTTCTTCCGGGGACGTAACCGTCTGGCAGAAGAGGAAGAGGGACCCATCCTCTCCTTTTTCGATTTTCCCAACTACCCCAGCCTTAGCGTGTTCGCCGCAGCTTTTGTATACAGCGCTTTCATTGGCTTTCCAACTTTGCAGCGGCTGGCCCTAGTCTCTGGGATGCTGTATCTCATTCTATGCGTAACCTACCGGGGACTGGAGCGGGTAGACGCATACCTCACCCTAAATAAAACCATGCGCAATCTGCCTGCCCGGCGCATTCAGCGTATTGCCGGAGCAGCGGTGCTGGGATGGTTTTTGCTTATGTGCACGCTGCTTATTCCAGCCCTAGGGGCCAGTGGGAATATAAAAATCACCATTCCCGAAAACCATCACTGGAGGGAGGGCCAAGCTCCGGTAGAGCCCATCCTTTCCGGCGACTTGTTTCCAGACATGCGAAACTACGCTGAAATGTTCTGGGGTGAAAAAGAGCCTTTGTGGGTAATTCCTCAATGGCTTTCTACCGCGATTTTTTGGCTTCTGGCCACAGCCCTGTTGGTAGGTTTGGTCTTTGGCATACGGCAGGTCTTTAAGAATTTCCAGCGGAATTATACCGATAACCGGGACTATGTCCAGTATTTGGGTAAAGAAGAGCACACGGATCAGGGAAGCAAGGAAGCTGTCCGTCTCCAGCGGCCCGC
>JAAWSH010000128.1 GCA_022801475.1 Acutalibacter sp.
ATTTTTCTAAAAATGTCAACGGATACGTTCCAGCCGGCCGCCGCATTTGCACCGGTAGAGCCAGGGGCGCCGTACAGCCTTTGACATGCGCATCCGCTCCACACGGGTCCCGCAGCTTTTGCACACCAGAACGTACTTCACTTCTTCGTGGCGCAGGGGCTGGGCTTCTTCCTCTATGGGCACAGTGCGGGTAATGGAGCACCCCAGGGCCTCGCCGGCCTTTTGGGCGTAAGCTTTCCAGCGGAGGCCGTGGTTCCGGCAGCCGGGGCAGGTGTGCAGCAGTTCGTGGATTAGGGTCTGGCGCAGCAGAGCGGGATCCTCCAGCACCCGGGCGGAGACCTCGATAAAATAGCCCTTTTCATTATATATACAGCAGCCCAGCCGGCGCTTGGCCCGGGTGTTTATCCGGGGGGCGGGATCTATTTTGTTGGAAACTGGGATGCCTAGGTCCTTTAGCTCCTGGTGCAGCTGGGCCATCAGCTGGTCTAGTCCGGCTTGATTCATGTGCATGCCCCCTTTTGGAGACATTATACTCGAAAGCAGCCACTTTGGCAAGGGAATAGAAGTGGCCATAATAATGGAGGACATTGCTCGGTATAGGTAGTCTGTACCTCGCAGCCTAAAAGGTTGAGGAAGTTTTTGCTTAGGTCTTTGGGGGCGTTGGGCTAGGTCACAGCTCTTTCTTTTGGCTCTTCTCCTTGCGGATAATCTGCTGCTTTCCGTCTGTGCGGGCAGTCATAATAAATACATCCTCCAGCGGGGCGCCCTGGTCCTTTAGCTGCTCCCGCAGCCAGGCTGGAGTGTGGCCGCAGAGCCTAAGGGAGTTTTGGGAGATTTTCCCGTCGCTGACCACTACCACCTCCAGGGCTTCGGCAGGAGCCTTTACCCCGGCCTGCTTGGGGGTCAGTGGGCTGGCAGGAGACTTTTTTAGCACGCTTAGCTTGCCGTTGGTCTCTACAATGGCATAGGCCACGTCCTCCAGGGCGAAGTTTCCAGCCAGGCGCAGTTCTTCAAATAGGTCCTCGGTGCTCATGCGCAGGCGGCGCATTTGGTCTTGCAGCACCCGCCCGTTTTTAATGACTATCATGGGGCTGCCGCACACTGCCTGCCGGAATTTTCCGCTTTTCAGCATGAGAAGGGCCACCACGATCTCGCAGACCACCAGTACCAGCATGGGCACCAGGCCGTTCCACAGGGGTTCGTCGTGTTGCTGGATGGGCATGACCGCCAGCTCGGAGATCAGTAGGGTAACTACCAGCTCGGAAGTTTGCAGCTGGCTGATCTGCCGCTTACCCATCAGGCGGACACTGATGAGAATGGCGGCGTACATAATGATGGTCCGCAAAAGAGATGTTACCATAGCTCCCCCTTATTTCCGTTTTGATGTTGTGTATAGTATCTCGCAAAGGGAGGGATTTTATCCGCATATTTTCCCGGCCTGTGGCAAACATAGAGGATGTATCTCATGGTTTGGGGGGGATTCTGTGGAGAAAATATCGGTTAAACTTGAGGAGAACAAGCAATATCTGCAAGAGCGGTTTAAAAACGCCATGGACTTTATGATGCGGGAGCTACAGGTTTCCGGCACACCGGCGGCGCTGTTTGGACTGGACGGGCTGGTGAGCAAGCAGATCATCACCCTAAGCATTTTAAACCCCCTGATGGAGGCTGAAAACCTTTCGGGCCAGGGGGATGCGCTGTTATCCGCTATTGAGAGCAGGGTGCTGGGCTCTATGGAGCAAAAGCGGGAGAGCCAGATGGAGCAGATCCTTTTCCTGCTTATGAGCGGCTTTGCGGTACTGTGTTTGGAGGGCTGTGGAGAGGCTCTGGTGTTTGGGGTGCAGGGCTTCGAGAGCCGGGGCCCCGACGAGCCCCAGAATGAGGTGATGCAGCGAGGGGCCAAAGACGGATTTACCGAGAGCTACCAGAACAATATCTCTCTGATCCGCAGGCGGATGAAAACCACCTCTCTAAAATTTGAACAGGCCCAGGTGGGGGAAAAGAGCCATACCCCTTTGGCCATCTGCTATCTAGAGGGAGTGGCCAGCCCAGAGATTTTGGCGGAGGTGCGCCGCCGCTTAAAGACCTTTGACCTGGACACCGCCCTGGGGGCTGGGTATTTGGTGAGCTTTTTAAACCAGGGCGGGGTGTTCAGCGGGGTGGGCATGACCGAGCGCCCTGACGTGGTCTGCGGCAAGATTGAAGAGGGCCGGGTGGCTATTCTAATGGAAGGTACGCCCAGCGTAATCCTGGTGCCGTTCCTGTTTGTGGAGAACTTCCAGACCCTGGACGATTACTTGTCCCGGCCCTTTTATGGCACATTCATCCGCTGGTTGAAATATGCCTCTTTCTTTTTGGGGGCCTTTCTGCCAGGGCTGTACGTGGCTATTGCCACCCACCACCCGGAAATGCTGCCCGAGGCGCTGCTGCTGAAAATTGCCGAGAGCGAAGCAAAGACCCCCTTTCCGGTGATGGCGGAGACCTTGCTGTTGTACTTTCTCTACGAGGTGCTGAGAGAGGCAGGCCTGCGGGCGCCCCGGTCCCTTTCGGCCACGGTAAGCATTGTGGGGGGCCTAGTCTTGGGAGATACGGCGGTGTCCGCGGGGCTGGTCAGCGCCTCGTCTCTGCTGGTGGTAGCCCTTACGGCCATTGCGGGCTATGCGGTGCCCAGGCTGTACGAGCCCCTGGCCCTGCTGCGGCTGGGATTTCTGCTAGCGGGGGGATTTTTGGGGGTATGGGGTGTAATGTTGGGCCTGGTGCTTTTGGTCATGGACTTGTGCGGTACCCAAAGCTTTGGGGTTCCACTGCTGGCCCCGGCCGCGCCTTATAACAGCCGGCTAGCTTTTCGAGATGTGTTTGTTCGGGCTGGCTGGAAGCGGCTGGCCAAAGGGAAGGCCCGGGTACAGGATATGCCTGGCAGCCGGGAAACGGGAGAATAGAAAGGAGAGCGCCATGAAGCGGACAAATATCAGTGCGGGGCAGTTTTTTATAGCCATGTTCGTGTCAGGGTCAGTGGTCACCCTGGCCCTGAACAGCCGCTACACTGGTGGGGAAAACCTGCTGGAAAGCCTGGTCTCCTGTGTGGCGGCCATGGCCCTGGGGGTGCTTATCGCCCTGCCCATTGGCTTGGCTCTTGGGGAGAGCGGAGAGGGCGGTGTGCCAGAGCTGGCCATGAAGCGTCTGGGGCCGGTAGGCTGGGTGGTGCCTCTTTGCTATGTGGGATACTTTGTACTGGCGGGGGGCTCCACCCTGGCCCTGTTCCTGATTTTTTTAATGGATACGGTCAACCCCGGATTTTCCGCCTGGCTGGTGGGGGTAGCCCTGGTGGGGGTGGCCCTGTTTGGAGCCCTGCGGGGGCTGGAGACTGTGGGCAGAAGCGCGACCTGTGTGTTTGCGGCAGTGGTGCTGGGCTGCGGGCTGGTGTTTGGCCTGGTGGCCTGGCGCTTTGACCCAGAGAACCTGGAACCCCTTTTCTACCAGGGCCTGGGTCAGACTGTGCACAGCGTGGGGCTGTTTTTGGCCCGGGCCTCTATTTTTGCGGATATGGCTGTACTGCTGCCCCAGGTGCGGGGGAAAAGGGCCCGGGGCTTTGCCGGGTGGATGGCCGGCACGGTGCTGTTTGTGGGGATTACCATTTTGCTAACCGCAGGATGCCTGGGGCGCTATGCCTATACCCAAAATTTCCCGGTGTACGTGCTGGCATCTCTCACCCAAGTGCGCTCTCTACAGCGGTTGGATGCGGTATTCACCGGGGTGTGGATGATGGGCCTGGTGGTAAAGCTGGCCTGGGATCTGTATGCCTGCCGGGTGTGCTTTTGGGCTCTTTGGGGAGGAAACAAGGCCCGGAGCCGGTGGGCCCTGTGGGCCACAGCGGGGGCCGTATTGGCGCTGGCTATGCTGGGGGCGGGCCTGCGGCCCGTACAGCGGGTGCTGATGAATACCTGGCTGCTGGCCCTGTGCACAGGGGCGGTGGGGGCCGCTCCACCCCTGCTGGTATGGCTGGCGGGGTTTTTCCAGAGGAAGAAAGGGGGCAGGTAGATGAAACTAGAAAAACCGCGCCTGAAGAAAATAATTTCTGTTCTGTTGATAGGGACCCTGCCCCTGCTGTTTTCTGGCTGCGGGTACCCGGAGCTCTACGAGCGAGTGCTTATCCATGGCATTGGCGTGGACTGGACCGGCCGGGAGTACCAGGTAACAGTGCGCTCATCGGTCTCGGCAGAGGATAAGGGAGAAGAGTTGTTTACCTGCCGGGGCTCCACGGTGTTGGAGGCCCTTTCGTCCCTGTCTTTGGAGACCGGCCGGGAGCCCTTTTACTCCCACAACTATTTGGTGGTGTTCGGTATGGATTGCGCCCGTCGGGGCTTGGATGACTGCCTGGACTTTTTTGTACGGTATTACAACACCCGGCCGGCGGTGAAAATGTTTTTAGCGGCGGGCACAGCGGAGGAGGTACTCTCAGTACAGCAAGAGGGCAAGCTGCTGAGGATGTCTGAAATCGAGGCTTTGGGCAGCGGCGGGCAGTACAATGGCATGACAGTGGACGTGGAAATTTTGGACTTTGTCAATGGTGTAAAGGGCCAGGGGATGTCGCCTGTACTGCCTGTACTGGAGGCCACAGACAGCGGAGCCCGGGTGGCGGGTACCGCCTACTTTGAGGGTTACAAAATAAAGGGCCTGCTCACGCCAGAGCAGACCCGGGGATTTTTGGCGGCCACTGGCCGGTTGGATAAGGGCGAGCTGGCCCTGGAGGGCCCGGCCCGGGCCACCCTGAGCCTGCGCAGCGTGAAAAGCGAGACTAAAGAGACCGCCGCCCACCCGCCTGCTTTTTCTATTACAATAGAGGCGGATGCGGACGTCAGCGCGGCAGTGGAGGCCCAGGGGAGTGAGGGGGAATTTTACGCTAATCTGGAAAAAGAGGCTGCCCAGAAGCTGGAAGGGGAGATCCGCGGAGCCCTGGACCAAGCTCTGCTGCGGGACGGATGCGATATTTTCGGTCTGGGGAGACAGATGTACCGGGAACAGCCGGAACAATGGCGGAATATTCGCCAGTGGCCGGACCCAGAACTGGCCTGTGAGGTGCGGGTAGTATTCAAAGTGCGGCGGATGGAGCAGGAAAATCTGAACGGAGTGGCGTAAAGAGCCATCCTGCGCGCCGTGGGAGCCTGACTCCGTGCGGAGAGTTTAGCGTACAGTGAGGGCCTTTGGTACAGCTGGGGCCCAGGGGTACTTTTTCTTGTAAAAGTTAACTGGGACTTGCGCATTCTTGTCAACTATACCTCGATATAGATGTTGTAGTGCAGCAGCCAGTAGTTGATCTGAATCAGGTACGCCAGCATTTGAGGACCAGCCATCAACTGGCCAAACCAGGGTTTGCCGTAGTCAAAGCTCTGGCCTAAAAGCCCCTGTACCGCCTCCTTGGACAGAATCTTATGGATGGGCTGCAGGCTGTCCCGTAAAATATA
>JAAWSH010000129.1 GCA_022801475.1 Acutalibacter sp.
CCCCCCACCCCAGCCCCGGACCAGAGCCAGGCCGCTGCCCAGATCGTGGTTTCCACTGGCGGCAAGACTGTGTTTGACAGTGGAAAGAGCGGCGCGCTCTCTTCCCTGGGTTTTGAGGCTCCCGTGGAGCTGCTGCCCCGCACCCGCTACGACTGGACCGTTACTGTCTGGGGCAACGGGGGCGACTCTGCCACCGCAGCCTCCTGGTTCGAGACCGCCAAACAGGACGAGCCCTGGCAGGCCCAGTGGATTACCGCCAGTGGCGGGCCCTTTGTAGACCCGGAGCGCCAGCCCTTAATGGCAAAAGATTTTTCCCTAAAAGGCCAGGTGGCCAGCGCCCGGGCTTATGTGTGCGGGCTGGGCATCTACGAGCTGGAACTGAACGGCCAAAAAGCTGGAGACGAATACCTGCTGCCTGGCTACCACTGCTATGACCATGCCCTAGAGTACCAGACCTTTGACGTTACCGGGCTGCTGAACCGCGGCGAGAACACCATCGCCCTGGCCCTGGGTCCTGGCTGGTACATGGGGGACCTGATCTTTGACCGCCGCCGCCACGTCTATGGCGACGCCATGAAGGCTATATGCGAGCTGCGGGTCACCCTCACCGACGGCAGTGAAGTGGTGCTGGGCACAGACGGCAGCTGGAAAAGCTACCCCTCCCCTGTCATATTTAGCAATATCTACGACGGCGAGCACCTGGACGCCCGGCTGTTTACCCCTGGCTGGTCCCGGCCGGGCTGCGCTGCCCAGAGCTTTGGGGTAGCGGTGTGCGAAGAAGGCGCTCCCCTGGTGGCCAGACGTGGGCCGAAGATTGTGAAAAAGCAGGAGTTTGCCCCAGTAGAAATTTTCCACACCAAAAAAGGCGAGACTGTGCTGGACTTTGGCCAGAACATCACCGGCTGGGTGGAGTTTAATACCAGCGCTCCCGCAGGACAGACCGTAAAACTCAGCTACGGTGAAGTGATGCAGGACGGCTGCTTCTACCGGGATAATCTGCGCACCGCCAAGGCCGAATACCTCTATATCTCCGACGGCGCTCCCCGCCGGATTCGGCCCCACTTTACCTTTTACGGCTTCCGCTTTGTAAAGGTAGAAGGCGTAGAAAACGTGTTGCCCCAGGACTTCACCGCCTGCCACATCCGCTCGGACATAGACCCCATTGGCCGCATTGAGACCAGCAATCCCCGGGTAAACCAGCTGTTCCACAACGCCATGTGGGGGCAGTTCGACAACTTCCTGGACCTGCCCACCGACTGCCCCCAGCGGGACGAGCGTTTGGGCTGGACCGGGGACGCGGCGGTGATCAGCGCCACAGCCTGCAAGAACCTCTACATGCCCGCCTTTTTCCACCATTTTATGGAAAACGTCCGCCAAGAGCAGGAATTCTACAGCGGCTCGGTGCCCTTTTTCGTGCCCGCGCCCAAGACCTATGCCAAAGGCCCCCGGTTCAAGATAGACCCGGCGGACTTTATCAATCTGGACCGGGATGACGAAGAAGCGATACGCCGGCTCTTAGCAGAAAAGTACCCGCAGCTGGCCGCCGCCGTAGACGCCCAGCCCCCCGAAGAACAGGGGGAATTTCTGCGGCAAGCCATAGAGGAAAATTTCAGCTTTGAGGCCAGCAACGGGGCGGGCTGCGCCATTTGGAGCGACGTGGCCACCATGATGCCCTGGGCCGTGTACGAAAACTACGGCGACCTAAACCTGCTGCGCCAGGAATACCCGGTGATGAAAGCCTGGGTGGAACACATACGCCAAGACGACCGGCTGGACGGAGACCGGGGCCTGTGGCTGCGGGGGCACCAGCTGGGGGACTGGCTGGCCCTGGACAAGCCCGACCCCAAGGATGCCGAGAATCCCTTTGGGGCCACAGACCTGCAATATACTGCCAGCTGCTTCTACTTCTACTCCACCCGCCTAACGGCAAAAGCCGCCAGGGCCCTGGGGCTTGAGGAGGATGCCGCCCAGTATGAGGCTCTGTGCGAAAAAATCAAAGCCGCTGTCTGTGGGGAGTATTTTAACAGAGACGGCTCCTTTAAGATTGAGGGCACCCAGACTGCTTGTGTACTAAGCCTGTTCTTCGGCATCTATCCCCCCGGGGGACGGAATCTAGTGCTGGATCATCTGAAGGCCCGGCTGGCCGCTAAAAACAACCACCTGGACACTGGCTTCTGCGGTACGCCTTTCTTGTGCCGGGCCCTTTCGGACAACGGAGCCAATGACCTGGCCTATACCCTGCTGCTGAACGACGATTTCCCCAGCTGGTTGTACGAGGTGAAGCTGGGGGCCACCACAGTGTGGGAGCGGTGGAATTCTCTGCTGCCGGACGGCACCATCAGTGGCACAGGCATGAACAGCCTAAACCACTATGCCTATGGTTCCATTGTGGACTGGATGTACCGCAACTTGTGCGGCTTTAATCCAGTGGAGGAGGCCCCTGGCTACAAGCAGGCCATCCTGCGCCCCATGCCGGACCCCCGCATTCGCAGCGCAAAAATGGAGATGGACACTGCCTCCGGCCAATATAAGCTGAGCTGGCGGTACGACGGGCAGGACTTGCATTATGAAGTTACTGTGCCCTTTGACTGCACCGCTGACCTGATGCTGCCGGATGGCCGCACGGAAAAGCTGACGGCAGGCAGTTATATTTTCTAAAGTGAAGTGGGAATAGACCGTGTATTGCCAGCTCTCGGTCCGTTTGGGGGTAGCGTACGGAATACGAGTGGCGAAGAGCAGTCCTTTGCTCTTATCCAGCACGTGAGTTGCCTTTGCCAACTCAAACGAACCGAGAAAGCACCCCTGTAGGGAGCGCTCTGACCGGCCAAACCGGCAAGCGGGATGAGCAAGTCGGTTTTGTGCGCCCAGAGACCTGTTACTGCTAAAAAGCATTGGGCAAGACATCCCATAAAGGAAGGCGGAGCCTGCTGTGACGGAAAAAATTATCGAATCTATTAAAAACAAATATCACCCGCTAACCCTCATTGTCTACGGCTCCTACGCCGATGGCTCCCAGAACGCCCACAGCGACTTTGACGCCCTGGCTGTGGCCGACTGCCCCGCCTGCCACGACGTATCCTTTGTGGAGGGGGTGCAGCTGGACCTGTTTGTGTACCCGCCCTCCCATTTTCAGGGAGCAGTGGACTGTGATGAGATTTTGCAGATTTTCGACGGCCAGGTATTGGTGGACACCAACGGCCTGGGGGCGGGGCTAAAAGCCCAGGTGCTGGCCTATATGGACCAGCTGCCAGTGAAAACGCCGGCAGAGGCCGCCCAGGGGGTGGAGTGGTGCCAAAAGATGCTGCTTCGCACCCGCCGGGGAGATCCCGAGGGGTTGTTCCGTTGGCACTGGCTGCTGACAGAGAGCCTGTCCATCTTCTGCGACCTAACGGGCCGGCCCTACCTGGGGCCCAAAAAGACGCTGCGGTGGATGCAGGAACAGCATCCTGAAGCTTTCGCCCGCTATAGCAAGGCCCTGGAAACCTTCGAGGCCAGCGCATTAGAGGCATGGGTGCTTTTGCTGAAGAACACAAAGGAGAGCACCCTTATGAACATAGCCCGCAAAAGCCCAAAAGATCCAGAGGTTTTGGCGCTTTTCTCGGAACATGACGACTTTATGACCGCCTTTTTAACCCAGGATATTCCCAGCACAGACGACTGGCAGTACGCCCGCTATAGTCAGGCGGAAGCTATCGAGGCTGTGTGGGTAGCCTACCACGATGGCCAACCCGCTGGGTGTGTGGCCTACCGGAGCAAAACAGATGGCGTTGGAGAGGTAAAGCGGCTGTTTATCCGCCCAGAGTACCGGGGACGAGGGCTTTCGAAGGAACTGCTAAACACAGTGCTGAACCACGCAAAAGACCAGGGCTGCCGTGCCCTTTACTTGGACACCCGAATTACTCTGGAGCCCGCCGTCTCCCTTTACCAGGCCTTTGGGTTTCAAATTATCTTCCAAGAGGGTGCGTACATCCAGATGGAGCTGCCGCTGTAGCCGGTTTTTCACAAAAAAGAACAGGAGCCGCAAAGCATCTGCTTGCAGCTCCTGTTTTTATTAGCTGGTCCTTTAGTGTTCCATATGCCCGGTGGATGACTTTACTCTTAGGCGGTTCAGGGCTCGGGCCAAAGTAGCCTGGGCCACCTGATATTCCTGGCGGCTCTTCATTTGCAGCATGGCCTCCTTGGCCTCGTCCGCCTCCCGGCGGGCCCTGGCTTCGTCGATCTCCTCCGGCCGCTCCGCTGAGTCTACCAGTACCAGCACCTCGTTCTGCTCCACCTTCACCATTCCCGGGGAAACCGCCGCCACATGGGAACTTTCTCCTGGAACCCGGTAGCGCAGGGTGCCTGGCTGGACCGCCGCAATCATACTGCTGTGGTGGGCCAAAAAGCACTGCTCTCCGTCGCTGGTAGGGATGGTCAGGCTGAGGCAGGGGCCTTCGTAAAAGGTCCGGTCCGCCGCCAAAATATGCACCTGAAAGGTCTCTTCCATCAGGCCTCACCCGCTTCCATCTTCTGGGCCTTCTCCACCACATCCCGCCAGCCGCCTACATTGTAGAAAGCAGCCTCGGGGTACTGGTCCATCTCTCCAGCCACAATCTTGCCAAAACTCTCCAGAGTATACTTTAGAGGCACGTAGATGCCCGGAATGCCGGTGAACTTCTCGGCCACATGGGTGGGCTGGGCCAAAAACCGCTGCAAACGCCGGGCGCGGCCCACCACCAGCCGGTCCTGGTCGCTGAGTTCATCCATGCCCAAAATGGCGATGATGTCTTGCAGCTCGTTATATTTCTCCAAAATTTCCTGCACGCTGCGGGCAATGCGGTAGTGCTCCTCCCCCACCACGTCGGCTTCTAGAATACGGGAAGTGGAGGCCAGGGGATCCACGGCGGGGTAGATGCCCTGCTCGGAGATTTTCCGGCTCAGCACCGTGGTGGCGTCCAGATGAGCAAAGGTGGTGGCCGTAGCCGGGTCGGTTAGGTCGTCGGCGGGCACATACACTGCCTGCACCGAGGTGACGGACCCCTCTTTGGTGGAGGTGATGCGCTCTTGCAGCTCGCCCATCTCGTTGGCCAGGGTGGGCTGGTAGCCTACGGCGGAGGGCATCCGCCCCAGCAAAGTGGAGACCTCGCTGCCGGCCTGGACAAAACGGAAGATATTATCAATGAACAGCAGCACATCCTTGTGTTCCTTGTCTCGGAAATGCTCGGCCATGGTCAGGCCCGAAAGGGCCACCCGCATACGCACGCCCGGACTCTCGTTCATCTGGCCGAACACCAGGGCGGTTTTGTCGCTGACACCGCTCTCCCGCATCTCCCGCCACAGGTCGTTGCCCTCCCGGCTGCGCTCGCCCACGCCGGTGAAGATGGAATAGCCGCCGTGCTCCATGGCCACGTTGTGAATCAGCTCCTGAATCAGCAC
>JAAWSH010000130.1 GCA_022801475.1 Acutalibacter sp.
CCACGCCCCGGGTCTGGGCATAGTCCAGGCAGGCCTTCAGGGCCAGGTAATTGCCATGCACATCCGCTAGTACCGCCGCCCTCATGGCCGCGCCCCCCTTCTGTTGGTGAATAGGTAGGTCCCCACCGCCACGGCTACCGCCAGGTTCAGGGAGTCCACCATCTCGCTTTGGGCAATGAACAAACTCTGCCCATAGCGCTGAAATTCTGGGGGCAAGCCAGTGGCCTCGTTACCGAACACAAGGGTATATAGCCCCGGCTGGGGACAAGTTTCCGGGGTCAGTACTGTGGCGCCGTCCAGCATAAAGGGAAAGATCTCTCGTCCTTTGCCATAGGCGGCAAGATAGGCGGGGAAATCCGCAAACTCCTCTACTTCCAGCCGGAAGGCCGCGCCCATGGAGGCCCGCAGGGTCTTGGGGTGCCAGCGGTCCGCTCCACCGCCAATAATGGCCAGGTTCTGGATGCCAAAGCCCAGCAGCGTGCGCTGAATGGTGCCCAGGTTTCCCATATCTGAGGGCTGCACCAGGGCCACATGAGGCGCCGCGGGGTTTAGGCAGCCGGGGTACTTGTACAGCTCTCCGGCCGCGTAACAGACCTCCTTTTGGGCAATGCGCTCCAGAACCTTTGGGGCACAGTGGCAGGGCGCCTCCAGCTCTTGGCAAAGGGCACAAAGCTTGTCCCTCTCGCGAAAATCCTCTCGGTAATACACCGCCCGTACTGCCTGGGGGCGGCTTTTCAGCAGCTCGAAAGTAGGGAAAGGCCCCAGGGCATAACTGTGGCTAAATTCTTTTTTATATTTTTTGGGTAATTCCATGTTGCCTCCTAGGGGAGCCTCCCGCCTGAAGTTATAAACGCGAAATGTGACCAAGGACAGGCCGTAAAGGTTTCGTCAGCCTTTCCAAAGGCGTTAAAAGGCCAGAAGCCTGTCAAAAAAACTCCTTAATGCCGGGCCTTATAGCCGCTCTGGCGGCGGTTCGGCTCCGAAGGAGTCCGCAGCAGCAGGCCCGGCAGAAAGATCAACGCCGCGCCCACCACACCCAGCGCCGTGATGCCGGGCGGGCTGCACAAAAACGCTACCGCGTCCCCAAAGCCCGGCAGATAGGTTACCAGCACCTGGTCTGTGGCGGCAGGATCCATAAGCAGGGCCTGGCTTTCGGAAACATTATCGGCCTGGATGATACTCTGTCCCTGGCTGGTACCCACTATCCGGCCCAGGGCCGGACCCTGATGGTCCCTATAGAAGATCACATCCCCGGGCTGGGCGGCTTTGCCCTTTTTAATAAGGGCCAGGTCGCCGCTGTGCAGCTCCGGCTCCATCGCGGCATCCCCCACAGTAAAGAACATATAGCCAAAGGCCTCTGGCGGATCGCTCTGGCTGGTAAAAAGAAGCAGGTCCCCTGCCAGCAGAAAAATCCACAAAAGGGCCAAAAGGCCCCGTAGAATCTGTATTACGGCTTTCATTTTCATCGCGTCTCCTTTTGCCGGCGCTGATTCTATATTTTTTTATTATACATCCAAGTCCCCGCCCTTCGCAAGCTTTTTTTGCCTGTGCAACTCCCCGTTGACACATTACCAGCCCTGAGTGGTAGCCTAGCAACCGCTTGCGTGCTATAATAAACGCAAACGAAAGGAGTGTTTTATGATGAATATCGCGGACCGTATCCAAGCCCTGCGAAAGGCCCGGGGCATCTCTCAAGAAGAGCTGGCCGACCGGGTGGGGGTGTCCCGCCAAGCGGTTTCCAAATGGGAGAGCGAGCAGAGCACGCCCGACCTGGACAAGGTACTCCTCCTTAGCGACTACTTCCAAGTGAGTACCGACTACCTGTTGAAGGGCATCGAGCCCCCGCCCTCTGCCGACGGCGACACCCGACTGGGCAGCCGCATTCTGTACATTGCCTCAGTGGGGTTTATCTTTATCGGCCTTTTTCTGGGCCTGGGATCCTGGTATGAGGAGCAGAGCCTGTCTAATGTCTTAGGGGCTGGAGTCATGCAGGCAGTGGGCGTGGCCGCTTACTTTATCGGCCGGGCTATTTCCGCCGAAAAGCCTGGCCTGTGGGTAAAGCTTCTGGGCCTGCTGGGTATAGCCTTTATGCCCACATCTATGGCAGTGGGGGCTCTGCTGCACCAGATGGCCGCTCCATACCCCATTGGTCTGTTCCATTGGGTGGTGTTTTTAGCATCGTACGCCGCAATAGGGGCCGCCGGATTTGCAGTGTTGAAAAAGGATCGTTAACACAGTTCAAAAGTTATTTTGATTCCTTTGAACCAGGGTAGCAAAGCCATCCAGCTTAAAAATCAGCTTGCCCGGTTTTCAAGTGTGTCTCCTATAGGGGTACATCGCCGGGCCTGTCCTCATTACAAAAAAAGACCGAAGCGCGGCCATGTTTCCGCGCCCGGTCTTTTTTGTTTTTGGGAGTAGATAAAACAAATCGCTTCCAATTGCATTATACGAAGTGGTCTTCGCGGGCATAAAGCCTCCCCTCCCGGCCCGGATACTGTGTCCTGACAGTCCTTACATATCCCGGAACTTCCGGACCCGCCGCAGCTGCCGCTGTTTCCTCTTATAAAAGACCACCAGAATGAGATAAACCAAAATTAGTGCGCCAATGGCAGCCATTACCGCGATAAACCAGGGGGCGGTCAGTAAGGACTTGCCCTGTTCCCACCCGGCGATTAGGTCGCTGCGGGCCACCGACTCGGTAGCTACCACGTCTACTGTGGCAATCTCCTCATTGGCATAGCTAAGCACCACGGTGCCAATGACCTCGCCTTTGCGGATAGGGGCCTGGACGCTTTCCGGCTTGGTCACGGTTTTTATAATCGATTCCGGCTCCACGCTTTTGGGTAGCATTACACTGACATTCCGGTCTGCCGCCAGCTGAAGCTCGTCCTTTTGAAAAGCGTATTCCAGCTTCACCGCGCTGAGGATGTCCCCTTGGGAGACCACAGTCTTTTTCTCCAGCTCGGTTAGGGCCCAGCGGAACAAGGTCCGCAAATCCCGCATCTCGTTATGGATGTCCTGCTGGTAGCCCTCCATATCCCCCATAGCCACCCCGATATAGGTGTAGCCATAGGCTGTGGCCGAGGCCGTTAGGCAAAAGCCCGCCTGGTCGTGGGACCCGGTCTTAATGCCGTTGGCATAGGTATAAAAGTAGCTGTTGTCCAGGTGGTCCGGGTAGTTCAGCAGCATTTTGTTGGTCGTAGTGGCGCCGTCGGGGTCCGGGTCCAGGTTAGTGGGCTCCTTGGGGTAGTAGTCCTGCTTGACGATGCTGGAAAAGTTGGGCAGGCTCATGGCGTACTTGGCAATGGTGGCCATGTCCCGGGCAGTGGAATAGTGGTCCGGGTGGTGCAGGCCGTGGGGATTCGTAAAGTGGGTGTTCTTACAGCCCAGCTCTTTGGCCTTGGCATTCATCTGCTGCACAAAAAAGCTGCTTCTGCTGTAGTCGATCATCTCCCCCTCCACCTGGTCGTCCTGGCTGACAGAGGGCTTCGCCTCCTCCCCAGAAGAGGGCGTGCCCGGGTCCTCTGGGTTGGGCAGGTTCTCGGCGTTTAACCGGCCGCTTTCGTAAAGACCGTCCACGTAGTACATAAAGGTTAGGGCCGCGTCGTTGCCCGAGGGCACCATCATCAGGTTCAGCATTTGAAGTCCGGAGAGCTCCTCCCCCACCAAAATGCCCGCCAACGAGCTGCCCGTGCCCTCCAGGTCGTCCTCCACCTGCTGGGGCACGGTAATCAAGGCGTGTTCGATGTCTGGAATCAGCTCGTAGGCCACAATGTAGGTCATGATTTTTGTCATGGAGGCCATAGGCAGCTGTTCGTCGGGGTTGTAGGTATACACCACTGTGTCGGTGTCCAGGTTCAAGAGGAACAAGGACTTGCAGTGGGGCTCCGTGCTCTCGTCCAGGTTGCCCAGATCCAGGTCCCAGTTGAAGGTAAAGCCCTCGGCAAAGCCAGGGGGCGCTGTAACAAATATAAGGGTCAGTACGGCCAAAAACGCCGCCGCAAATTTTTTCCATCTTTTCATTGGGCTTTGCTCCTCTCTTAAGGTCATGGACCTGGTCTCAGCTGCCGTCTTGGCCGGCACACCTTGTGGGGCGTTTCTTACGCGGGCGCGGGAACGTCCGCCAGGCCCCTGTTTCTAGGCCTTTCCAGTTTCCCACATATCCGTTGTATGTGCAAGGGCACAAACCCGTGGCCATAAACCCGGATCACCATAATAATAAAAATTTATTATAGAAAACCACCCCGGCAAAATTCACTCCACCACTACCCGATTTCCCGCTAACAGCTGGCAGTATTCCTCCCGGCAGGTCAGAAAAATCACCTGGTGCCGCTTTCCACACTCCCGCACCAGCCCGCAGGCCTGCTCCATCCGTTCCTGGTCCATATCGGTAAAGGGGTCGTCCAGTATCAGTACACCGCCCCCCTGGGGAAACAGCTGGTCCAGGGCCGCCAGCCGGAACGCCAGAGAAACCGTTTCTTTTGTGCCCTGAGAGAGCTTGCCATAGTCCACCAGCCGCTCTTTGCTATACAGGTCCAGGTCCAGCCTGTCCTCCCGCGGAAACTCTGTCTGCACCTGCCCTCTGGAAAGGGCCTCTAGGTAATGGGCAAAGCTCTGGGCCAGCTTCTGCATGGGGTTGGCCGACAGGGCCTCCTTCCGTCCAAGAAACACCTCTTCTATATGCAGCCAGTGGCCAAGCAGCTCCTTTTGCGCCTCAAAGTCTTCCACAGCCCGGCTCATGGCAGCGGCAGGGTCCTCTTCCAGGTTTTCCTTGCAGGCTTCCAAACGGCTTTGGGCAGCCGCCTTTGCGGTCAGAGCCATTTCTCGGGCAGCGCGCCTTTCTTCCCGCAGGGTTTCCAGTCTTTTCAGGTGGGCCTGGGGGTCAGGAATGTCTAAAAAAGCCTCTGGAATATTCTCTGTTTCCTTTAGGGCCTGGCGGATTTTATCCAGCTTTTCCTCCACCGCCGCGCTTTCATCCTTTAGGGCGTTCCAGCTTCCATATTCCTTTATATAGCCCTCCAACACCGTTTCCCGAGCCGCCATAAAACCGCCCAGGTCCCGGCCCCCACAAAGGGTTCGGGCCTCTGCCTCCACCTCTTCTTTAGACCGGACGTCAGAGGCCGCTTTGGCCGCTTCCTTCAGTTCCTGATACTCTTGTCCGTCCAGGGCTCTCTCCAGCCGGTATTCCGCTTCTCCCATCTCCCGGTCCAGCTGGGCCCGGTCTTTCAAAAACGCTTCCAGCTCCTCCAGGCTCTTTGCCCGGTATTTTTCTAAAATCACCGCTTCCGCCTGGCGCTCTTCCGCCAGCCGCGCCTGAACCTGGGCCGCGTCTACCTGGCCGGGGGCCAGCCGCAGCTCCATTACTCCTGGTAT
>JAAWSH010000131.1 GCA_022801475.1 Acutalibacter sp.
CCGCCGCGCGGTCCGCCAGCTGCCGCAAAGCCCCCGCCCAGGCCCCGGGCCAGGGCCCCTTTCCAGGCCCTTGTCACCAGCCAGCCTCCCGCAGGGCCCGCCGGGTGGCCCGGCCGCCCTTTTGCCGGAAATTCTCCCCCTCGCAAATCACCGGGCCGCAGACCTCCAGCAGCCGGTCAAACACCCGCTCTTCGTTGATGTTTTTCGGGTTGTTCAGGTCCCCCATGCCCAGGTTGGTGGTGACAATCAGGGGCTTTTTGGCCCGGTACCGCTGGTCCACCACGTTGAACATGGTCTCTTTGCCCAGGGGCGAGTCCCGCTGGGCCCCCAGGTCGTCCAGCACCAGCAGCTCATACCGGGAGAGCCTGCTGACAAACCGCCCCCGCTCCTCCCACTCCATGCCCAGAATTTGGCCAAAGCTGGTCATCAGGCAGGGGACCCCCTGGTCTAAAAGGGCGTTGCAGATGCAGGCCGCCGCGTAGGACTTGCCCACCCCCACGCCGCCCATTAGCAGCAGGCCCACGTTGTGCTCCCGCACAGCCTGCCAGTTGGCCGCGTAGTTTTTCGCTTTGGCAATCAGCCCGGTGGGCTGGGCTGCCTCAAAGCGAGCCTCCCGCAGCATACCGCTGGCCACAGCCCCCCGTCGGGCCCGGTTTTCCCGCAGCCGGCGCTGGGCCTCTTGGGCCTGGCGCTTTTCCTCTTCCCGGCGGCGCACCCCGCAGCCGCACAGGCAGCCCACCACCCGCTCCCTGCCCACAAAGGTGACCCGGCACTGCTTGGCCGTGCCGCAGGTTCCGCAGACCAGCAGCCCGTCTGGGCCCAGGTAGTCCCCTGGCTCCCCGTGGGCATAGGCCTTTTCCGCCGCCTGCTCTAAAATTCGCTCAAATCCGTTCACACATAGTCCTCCCTGTTTCCGTAGTCCGGGAAATCCCCCCGGCCCTGGTTTTGGCGCTTGCCCTCCTCCTGCCGCATTTTCGCCAGCAGCTGCACGTATTTCTCCCGAAACTTCCCCCCGCTTAGGATGTTGGCGGACCAGAAGGGGTCCTTTTGGGAAAACTGCAGCACCTGTTCCAGTTCCTCCCAGCTGTGGCCGTCCAGCCGGTGGCACTTGTCAAAAGCCTCCGCCCAGGCTTGCAGCCGCCGCTCTTCCACAGGCCGCTGGCCCAGCCGGGCCCCCAGCTCTTCGTCCAGGTACAGGGCGGCTTGGTACGCCTTGTCCTCTTGGGTGAATTTGGGCTCCGCCTTTGCGCGTCCGGCGCTGGCCCCGGCCACGTCGGACATAGGTTTTTTGGATTTGGATTCGGATTCAGGCGGCGATTCGCCGCGCTTTGCGGCGGCTTGCCGCGAGTCGTCCGTATTCCTTAAATCCGCATTCATCAAGGTTAAGGACTCATTTACTAAATCATTGAAAGTAAATTTCTTTCGCCGCTTTAAATTGCAGGAAGGACAAGTTACACGAAGGTTCTCCATCGTGGCCCTTCCCCCTTGCAAAACGGGGACAATATGATCAAAATGACACAGTCCATGTCCAAGCTTTAAAAATCGTTTAGCATCCTGGCATGAAGTGATGTATTTTCCACAGATAGCACATTTCATGTTATCTCGCTCCAAAATAGCAACCTTCATATCCAAAGGTATGAAACGTCTTAAATACCAGTCATTGATATCGGTGTCACCTGGATCGGGACATTTCATTTTTGTATCCCTTATCCGTTGATGATTGCCCCAGTTTGGAAAAGCGCCGTAGACTCCGCTCTTTCCACCTTGATAAAATATGTGCGCCGTATAAAAAGCAATTTTAGAGTTCCCTGCCAAATCAATCAGCGCTTCGATGATATCCTGCTCGGTAACATATTCGTACTCTCTAGGATATAGCCTAGCCCTCATAATGAGCGTGTCGGCGTTAAATCTTCCATAATCGTCAGCATATGTAATCAGCCTTTTATATAGTTCTTGTGCAAATAAAGAACAATCAGACAGCCCCTGGCTCTCACATATGCTCTCTTTAATGATCCTGTTCGGCATCGCAACACCGCCTGTTCCAGGCATCAGCCGCCTTACGGGAGGCTGTCAATTCTCCCCAGTCCTCTGGTAAAGATTCACCCAACGGAAAGGTTTTGCTTGTCGCGCCGCATATTTCGCATTTGCAGTATACAAAATATCCGAACTTACCATAGCTAGACCACAAGGCGGCCTCGCCCTTACAAAATGGGCATGGCTTCAACGCGTTCATACGGCTCCCTCCTTTCTGGAAAAAACTCCCCTCATATATCCCTTAAAAAAGGGGAAAAGTTGTTCTCTAAACAGCAACTTTTGGAAATGTTTACAGTTTGTTTACATTTGAGGGCGTTGCTCGCATTGCTTTTTTGGGATATTTTGTTTTTTGAATCCAGGTTGGGTCCTCTCAAATTAGGACCTATCTTCCAACATTTCTTGCAATATAGAGACCTGCTGGGACCTTGCGGCCTCCCTTGCGGCCCTTGTAGCCTTCCTTGCGGCCTCAAGTTCACGGTCCCCAATCTCCCCGCGCAGCCACTTCCGCTTTGCCTCAATGGCCGCTACGCTACGGGGGTCGGGCTCTTCTACCAGCTTCAAGGCCTCCTCCGCGCACCGGCAGGCAAACTCATGCAGCAATTAACTCTTCTACAGCCCACAGTTTGTCCTTTGCGCTTACTTCCTCATCCGGCATTTCATGGTTTTTATGTAACCCTGCCTTGTGTTTCCCAGAGGAACGTGCTATACTAAAAATATATCCCTCTGGGGTGTTTGTGGCCTCTATTTCTAGCAGAATAATATTAGGAAAGCGTTTTGAGCAATCCCCATTCGGGCCCCTTCCTTCTGTATATATTCGTGAATTCCCATTGGAATCCGTATCTGTGTGGATACCGTTTCGCTCTTCATACCCAAACGCCTTTCAGAAAGAGGTGCTTTTATGAACTACAACGTTCATCTGACCTGGGACGATGAATCCGCTGTCTGGATTGCTACTAGTGACGACATCCCTGGCTTAGTGCTGGAATCCGGCTCTTTTGACGCTCTTTTGGAGCGCGTCCGCTTTGCCGCGCCGGAATTGTTGGACTTAAATCGTACAGCAGCCCCAGCCACACTTACCTTTTTGTCCACACGGCGGGAAAGGATTGTGGTGTAATGGCTGAATACGAAAAGCGTGTCCGCGAAGTTCAACCAAAACGGCCGCTCCTCTGTGCGCCGTGGAAAAGGAGATCATGACACAGCCCCTGTCGAATCGTCATGTAACAGTGGATACAAAAATCAAATCCCGTCACACGGCTAATGCTATCCTAAAGCAAAGTGGCATTAGCTATAGGTTCCGGTAGACGCTTCCCGCCACTAACCCCTTGCCCTTTTTGCTCGTGCCGCGGTTTGCTTTTTCAGAAGATAACAAGCCCGCTTTCACTATGATTTATGCTTCTGATGGATGGATAAGCTATTTCAAAGAAACACACCCTGTTAAAATTTATAAATACACCAACGCGGATAATGATAAAAAAGCGGGTAAGGACTATGAATTTATGAGAGATTACCCTAAAATAGGAGAGTTTGTTCTTGAGTGCTCGGAGCCTTCTGTCCAAGCGGCTTTCAATTCATTAAAATAATTTTTAACCGTGTCAACTTTGACACGGTTCCAAGAAAGGAACATAACGATGAACAATGAAGAAAAGATTTTGAGCATGCTAGAGAAGATGGACGCACGGTTTAACCAGATGGACACACGGCTTAGTAAGCTGGAGCAGGGGCAAACGAAAATGCAAGGGCAGATGGACTCTATGCAAGGGCAGATGGACTCTATGCAAGGGCGGATGGACTCTATGCAAGGGGACATCTCTACTATGCAAGAGGACATCTCCGCCCTAAAAACGTCTCAAGGCGCTATGCAAGAGACCTTGACCCGCGTAGCCATCACCCAAGAAAACGTGGTATTGCCCCGTATTCAGCTTTTGGCTGAAGGACATACCACCATTATGGACCGTATGCCGTCTAAGTCTCGCATTGAAGCCCTGGAGGAGGACGTCGCCACCTTAAAATCTATCCTACAGATTCACACGGCGGACATTGCCGAACTGAAAGCCGCAAAATAAAAAACCGCCCCCGGTGCTGGGCGTGCGGGATGAAAGCCATTTAGAAAAGATAGGGAAAAAAGCCTTGACGTAGTGCATTACCTATGTTATAATAGAGACAGACCAAAGGAAAGGAGAACAGAAATATGCCAACCGAGAAAGAAATACTCATCATCCAAAAGGCCGCGATGTTCGACCTGATAGACATCCTTGAGTCTGATGACGGAAAAGATAGCTACACAACCGAGGAACTTAAAGCCCTTATCAGGGCGTACCTGAAGGGCGCAAAAGACTAAGAGAACGGGGCGGATAACACCCGCCCCGGATTCTCTATGTGTGATAGGAGTTGTTTATAGCA
This sequence comes from Acutalibacter sp., assembly GCA_022801475.1. Classification (GTDB taxonomy): domain Bacteria; phylum Bacillota; class Clostridia; order Oscillospirales; family Acutalibacteraceae; genus Acutalibacter. Next base: position 4,435 of record JAAWSH010000131.1, read on the forward strand.
TGGCGGAAAAGAAGGAAACCCCGCAGGACCGGTACCACAGGGCGCATACTACCAGTGTTACCATACGGTTTATGAATAACACGGAAGGGGATATTTTAAAAAAGCTGTCCAGCGTGCCCAACAAGGCCGGATATATTAAAAGCCTCATCCGGGCCGATATGGCAAAATGAAAGGCCGCCCCCGATGCTGGGCGTGTGGGATGGGAGTTATTTGGAATAAATTTGGGGAAAAGGCTTGACATAGTGCGGCACATATGCTATAATATAGACATCCTAAAAGGAAGGAGCATCTACCATGACAGAGAAAGAGCGGCAAGACACAAAGATGGCTACACTCTATGAGTTGCGGTTGCTTTTTACAAATGGTGAAAAGCGGGAATACTCAACGGAGGAAATAGTCGAACTGCTGGACAAAATTGCAATGGCAAAGGACCAAAAATAACCAGGAGAAGGGGCGATCAATTCGCCCCTTACTCTGCGTATTGAATCGTTGGAGTTGATGAAATGTCGGAAAAAAAGGAAACGCCTCAGGAAAGATACCATAAAGCACACACTGTCAATGTGAATATCCGGCTGATGAAAAATACAGAGCAGGATATCATTGAAAAACTCGCCAGCGTGCCCAACAAGGCCGGATATATTAAAAGCCTTATCCGGGCCGATATGGAAAAATGAAAACCGCCCCCAGTACTCACAACTTGGCTGGCACCAAGCCGACACCAGGGGCGGCAGACGACATGCACGGGATAGGGTGCAATGCCAAATTAGCAGTAATATTGTACCCCATCCCGCCCAAAAAATCAAGGGGGATGGGGTATTCCCGTCCCTCTTTTTTAGAAAGGACGGTTTTTATTTTATGAAAAAACGAAAGGACGGACGCTATCAGAAAAAAGTCACCCTATCCGACGGCCGGCAGAAGCTGGTCTATGGCCGCA
>JAAWSH010000132.1 GCA_022801475.1 Acutalibacter sp.
ATCCCGGTGACAGAGGACGCGGGCATGATTGACGCGGCCCGCAGCGGCTGCCTGACCCTTTCCAAGCTGGAGGCCATGACAGCGGTGTGCTCGGTGGGCCTGGACATGATCTGCATTCCTGGGGACGTGACAGCGGAGATTATCTCCGGCATCATTGCCGACGAAGCGGCCATTGGCATGGTGAACAGCAAGACCACCGCTGTGCGGGTGATTCCCGCCATTGGCCGCAAGGCGGGGGAAGAGCTGGACTTTGGGGGGCTTTTGGGCCAGGGGCCCATTATGCCCGTCAATATGGCCTCGCCGGCAGAATTTATTCATCGGGGAGGGAAGATCCCCGCGCCGTTGCAGAGCCTAAAGAATTAGAGCGGATAGAATCATAAAAAACCTGTATCCGTAGGCCTTTCAGAAAGGAGAGCCCTATGGATACAGGTTCTATTTTTTGTGGGGCTGTAAAGCAGGTGTTTTTATAGTAATGCACGTAACAATCGTATTTACCAATTGTTACGCAGGGTAGCCAAGCTGGCCGGTTCAAAACAAGTGAAAAACCTTTTTTGAACCGTGTTAACTATATGGACAAAGTGATGTCCTCCAGACAAGCGTAGACTTGGCAAAGCCGGTCCTTACGATCTTGGCCGGGCTGTTAAATGAGAATAAGGCAGGATGTCTAGGGCTTGTTTGAAAATAGAGGGATAGACGAATTTTTTGCCTAGAAGGGGTGGATTTCCAGGAGAAAACCGCAAGCCATACTGCCCCACAGTGTGGGACCCTCATGCGGAAGGTGGCCTCTTCCGGGCAAAAAGAAGGCATTTCCGATTTTCCAAACGAGCCCTCGTTCAGAGCAAAGCGGGAGGGCTTTTTCAGAACTAGGCGAAATTGTCTTGTTCTTTGCTACCAGCAGGCTCTATGGCCCCCGAAACTTTTGTAAGGATTGGCGAAATCTTTACAGTTGTCTATAGGAAGCTTCTCCTTTAAACAACGGGATTTGGCGATTTTCTATATAGTGGGCCAAAAGAGCAGAGCCAGGTGGTAGACCAGAAAGCTGACCACCCAGGCTGTGGCGATTTGAAATGCTCCGGCAAAAACCGTCCAGCGCCAGCTGCCGGTCTCCTTCTTCATGGTGGCCAGGGTGGCCGCACAGGGGATGTACAGCAGAGAGAAGGTCATCAGTGCCAGGGCGTTGGCCGGTCCAAAGCCCATGCCGCTCAAAATGGCTGAGAGGCTGGCCATGCCTGCCGCCGAGTTCACGTTGTTCACGCTGAACAGCACCGCGCAGCTGGACACCACCACCTCTTTGGCGGAAATGCCTGCAATGAGGGCCACCACAATCTGCCAGTAGCCAAGCCCCACTGGCCCAAAGAAAGGCACCAGCCACCGTCCCAGCAGGGAGCCAAAGGTGTTGCTCATATCCATAGAGTAGCCTTGAGGGCCGAAATTTAGCAGCACCCACATAATAATAGAGGACACAAAAATAATGGTGCCCGCTCTGGTTAAGTAGTCCTTCACCTTTTCCCACACGTAGATAAAGATGGTGTGGGCGCTGGGCGCCTTGTATTCCGGCAGTTCAATGAGAAGAGCATTCATGCTCTTGGCATTTGCGCTCTTCCCGCCCCGCTCCATCAGCCGCATAATAAACGCCGCAGCCACAGCCACCAGCATACCCAGTACGTACATGGAGTAGGCCGCCAGCATGGCGTGCTGGGGGAAGAACATCTGGGAAAACAGCACGTAGATGGGCAGTCGGGCGCTGCACGACATAAAGGGGGTGATCAGTATGGTCTTGTACCGGTCCTGCTGGTTCTCTAGGGCCCGGGAGGCCATAATGGCCGGCACGCTGCACCCAAAGCCCAGAATCATGGGGATAAAGGCCCTGCCAGACAGCCCCAGCCTGCCCATCAGGCCGTCCATCACATAGGCCACCCGAGACATGTAGCCGCTGTCCTCCAAAAAGGCCAGTGCTAAAAACAGGATGATAATATTGGGCAGAAAGGTGAGGATGCCCCCCACGCCGGTAATGATTCCGTCCACGATCAGGGAGACCAGCATGGGCGCCACCTCTGTTTCCTCCAGCCAGGCTAAAGTTCCGGCGGAAAACCAGTCCAGTCCCAGCTGGAAGTACTCTTTTAGCCAGTCCCCCACGGTGAAGGTCAGGAAGAACACTGCGGCCATAATGAGCAGGAAAATGGGCAGGCCCCACACCTGATGGGTTAACAGACCGTCGGCCCGGTCTGTGACAGCGCTTTTTTCCTCCTTATTGACCATGACCTCCTGAATGATCTCGTCGATAAAGTCATATTTTTCGTTGATGATGTCCTGCTCGTAGCTGCGGTCCAGGACCTCCGGCAGGTCTAGGGGATATTTTTCCAGGACCTCCCGGTCGCCCTCCAACATTTTAATGGCGTGCCAGCGGGGATTTGGCAGGTTCGGCCAGCGGGTGGCCAGGCTGTCCATCAGCAGGTCGATTTTATCCTCGATCCGGTCGCTGTACACCATGGCGTACTCCGCATGGTGCTGGTGTCTGTGCCGGGAACCGCCGGGGCGGGGGGCTTCCCTTGTGCTCTTTGTTACGGCCCCATTCCCATGGTGGTGGATCAGAGGCGTGTCCGCTGGACGGCCCACATGGTGGGCAGCGGCATGCATCAAGATGTCTAGGCCGGTCTTTCGCCGGGCGGACACGGGAATAACCGGGATGCCCAGCATCTCTGGCAGCCGGTGGGTGTCAATCTCCATGCCCCGCTTTTCCACAATATCCATCATGTTCAGGGCCAAAATGACTGGCTTGCCCAGCTCAATGAGCTGTAGGGTGAGGTACAGGTTCCGCTGTAACGCCGAGGCGTCGGCCACGTCAATGATCACGTCCACCTCGTTGCTAAGAATGTACTGCCGGGTGACCTGCTCCTCCATGGTGTAACAGGTCAGGCTATAGGCCCCGGGCAGGTCCACCAGGCGGTAGTCACTGTTGTGAAACTTAAACCGGCCTTCCTTTTTCTCCACCGTAACCCCAGGCCAGTTGGCTACCTTTAGGTTTGCGCCAGTATAGGCGTTAAACAGTGTGGTTTTGCCACAGTTGGGATTTCCGGCAAAGCCAATGGTAATTTCACGGGGCATGGCGGGGGCCTCCTTCCTCTTTCACGGTGATATGGGCGGCGATGTCCCGGCCCATAGCGAAGCGGGTTCCCCGCACGGTAATAATCATGGCGCCCCGGCGCTTTTTGCGCAGCACATCCACCCGGCTGCCGGGTATCATACCCAGGGCTTCCAGCCTGCGGCCCAGCTCCAAGGGCAGGTTCAGGGCCTCCACCTGCCAGACGCTGTCCGCGGGGCAATCCAGTAGTACCATAGTTATTCCCTCCTAACTAACTTGAATTGTAGCACGAATAAGGGGCGTTGTCAATGCGGTGGAAAGATTTTTGCGGTCATACCCGCTGGATTTTGGTGGAGTGAGACGCCGCCCTGGAGGGACCCTTTCCGGCCAGAGAGTAAAATACCATAAAAAGGGAACGCCCACATCTTGGGGCGTTCCCTTTTTCTCACTCGGCCAGGGCCCGGTTTAGCCAGGCCTCGGCAATGTCCAGAGCCAGGTAAAGGCCCTCTTTTTCGCTGGTTTTTACAATCTGCTTGCGGGTGCGGATCTCCGGATCGGTATACATCAGATGTACGGTCACCTTGTCGGCCACCTCCAGACCGCCCACGTCCTTTTTGGACTTTACATCCATTTTAATCACGTATTTATCCGTCATGCTGCCGTAGTAGATCGTATCCCCACAGCGCACCAGGGGCTTGCCCTTATAGGTAGGAAAAGCCTGCGTCTCTTTATTAGGGCTTGTTTTCTTCTGCTCGCTCATATAGTCACCACACTTTTCAATTAATAAGGTCAATGATAAAGGCTGCCTGCTAAGGCTATTCCCCCAGGTAAGAGCGGACCATTGCCTTTAGCAGTTCGTCCCGGTCAATGCGGCGAATCAGGCTGCGGGCATTGTTATGGGTGGTGATGTAGGTGGGGTCCTCAGACAGCAGATAGCCAACGATCTGGCTGATAGGGTTGTAGCCTTTCTCCTTCAGGGCGTCGTACACCACCAGCAGGATACGCTTCATATCCGCTTCACGCACCTCGTCCAGAGAGAAGGTTATCGTATTGTGGTCGTCAGGCAACGCGGCCACCTCCATTTCCGTTTTATTTTGTAGATTATTAGGCAAATGGCTTTGCCGTTGGTTTATAAAGCGGTATCATACCTCTTTATAAACTACGTTTACTATATCATACTAGACTTTCAGGACAATTGCAAGGGGAAGTTTTAAAGACCTGGGCAAAGATGCGCGGCGGGCCCTCTCTTTTGGGTGATACGGACCCCTTTGCGCTTTGCGCGGGTTTCTTTTGGCCGGATTTATCCCCTTAAAGCCACGCCCTTTTCGCCCAGCTTTTCTACAATGCCGTCTACCCAGGGCTGCACCTCTTCTTTAGACAGCGTCTTTTCTCCTGAAGAGAACGCGAACCGCAGGGTCAGGCTCTTCTGGCCGTTTTGGATAAAGGAGTCGATGAGAGACACCCCGCTTAGGGCAGCGGCGCCCTGCCAGGCAGGCTCCATATCCGCATAGCACAGGCCCTGGGGCACCACAAGAGATAGGTCGATGTCTATGCCCGGGAACCGGGAGGGCCCTTGATAGGTCACATCGGCGGCGGGAATGGCCGCGAACCGGTCCATATCCAGCTGGGCGCAGACCACCGCCGCTTTGCGGTCCAGCTTCTGCCCCACCGAGGGCCGCAGGGCGCAAAGCCAGCCCAACACTTCTCCGTTATAATGGATATAAGCCGTGTTTTTGGGGTGCTGCCAGTTGTAGGCAGGCTCTCCATGGGCAAAGGTCAGCTGGGCCCTTTTAATGCTTGCGCCCAGGGCTTTCAGCATGTCCAAAAGCTCAAAGAACAGCTCCCGCTCGCCCTTTACCCGGCTGTACAGGGCAATGCCCAGCTTTTTGGCCTCTTTGCACAGGCCGCTCTCATCCAAACCCTCACAGACCCGGCCGATTTCGAACACGCCAAACTCTGTAGAAAAAGCCTTGTTTTCCTGCACACACCCCAGCAGGGTGGGGCCCATGCTGTTCCGCAGGGTGGTCAGGTCCGGGTTCTGGGCGTTGGCCAGCTTTACATTCTCCACTGGCTCCAGGCCCAGCTCCCTGCACTGCTTCACGTTCTCCCAGATGTACGAGTGCACCTCGTGCAGCCGGCAGCTCTGTACAAGAATATCCTTTACAAAATTATCCGTTTTATTTTCTTGGCTCTTCTTTTGGGGGTAAAGGGGGCTAAGGGTAGTGGAGATATTAAAATTATCATAGCCGTAAATACGGGTGATCTCCTCAATAAT